>CANPZU010000031.1 GCA_947588825.1 uncultured Clostridia bacterium | reverse complement strand
AAAACGACTGCTTGGCTATCCCTTCGGATGCCTTGCAGTCGTTTTTTTTTCGGCTGTTTTTTTACAGCCCCTTGTTTATTTGGCTGAAAAACGCGGTTATCAATATAAGGAAGCAACATAAAAATTGTGCCTTCACCAAACAGTGTGAGCAAAAAACCGGCCCGTATGTTTTTTGGCCGAATTCTTGATTTGTATTTGCATCCTAAACGGTGCATTCCGATAGATTGAACGTGCAATTGCAAGACGCTGATTTTGCCCACCTGATAATAAAATGCCGGAATCATCCAAATTTTTATTCAAATAGAAATCGTATTTATTTGGAAGTTCCTCTATGTATATTCATGCCGAGTGATTACAATATAAAACTCAAAAGCCTTCCAATTGGCACATTTTATTTAAATGATCTCCCGATAAGTAATATCGATTGAATTCATGTTTCAGTAGACTTCTTACCTGTACACTGCGAAATTTTTCAAATAGATAAACCTCATCTCTTGAGTTGCCTTCCAATGTAAATCTCAAATAATCGTAAATACGTTTATAAAAATTGTCTCCTACTAAATGCTTGGCAGAAATCTTGTTTAAGTTCAGCTTTATCATTCCTTCATATATCAACTGTACATAACTTATTATCAGTTTGTCTGTGTTTTTTCTATCAATTATAAAACCGTCTATCCATGCATTTCGATTAATTGGATTTATGTCATACAGATAAATCGCTCCTATATTTTCTTTTGTATCCGAATCGTTTATAATAAACAACATATTGTTCTTTTCCGTTAAAAAAGTCGGCAGAAGTACGGAAGAATTGTTTGATAGCCCCTCGCTTACATTCTTTATATCATAGGAACAATTTTGAGACCGTAACAGACTAATCTTTTCAAACATATAATTTCCTTTCTCTACAGGCTTTCAAATATCGTTTTGTTTTGTTCATAATAACGGTTAAGCGCCGACTTTTCAGTTTCGTTCATAATATCGATGGAATGAGCGATATCATTCATTAATCCCGTTGTATCTCTCATTCTTTTCAAATTATATTTTATAATTAAATAAACAAAGATTTGAGCTTTTTCTACCAACTCATTTAAATCATTCAATATTTCACAAGAGCATTTTAATTCGCTATGAGAATCTAAATACTGCAGCTTATTAAGCCAATCTCTTTTATGCTCGAAAATACAATATGCGTCAGCATAAGTTATATGTTCGTGCCTTTCGCCTTGGTATAGATAATATTGTTTAACCTCATTGTAAACATCGAGTCCCCACACATTGACATCATCAGCCAAATTCGGCACCTCGCGGCTGAGCGTATTCACCGATTCCAAATAGTCAAGCATATGCCATTTGATTTTTTCAATATTAATACTGTAATTTTCGTAGGAAGTGTTCTTTATTTTGTAAAGCACAAGCATTTGCGATTCCATGTTTATCCTGCGTATCACTCCTGATTGCTCATTGAACATCTCGCCCCTACCCTTGAAATTTAGCGCAAAATCAGAATTGTAGGCACAAATCATATCTTGAAATGTAATTAAAAAGCGCTCTAATTTCAAGCCATTGTATGCAAAAGCGTCAAATGTGCGAGAGTCCTCGTCAAATCCGAAGAGCAAAACGCCGTGCAAATACGGGTTGTCGGTGTGCATTGATGTAATTTTAGAATTATCGCAAAAAACCAGCACGTAATAATTACTTTTAATTGCGCTTATGAAAAAATCCACGATATCAGCTCCTATATCAATGTGATACGGAATTCTTACGCATTCAAGAGGTTCGTAGATCTCACATGAGCCGTAATTATAACGTTTAGTATATATTCCATTTGAATAAAGCTGCAAAAATTCGCTACAAAGCCAGTTGTCTATGCATGGGATCGCTGAAATAATAGACATTGGCAAAGCAATATCTGGATGGCTTGTGATAGATGGTGCAATTAATTGTAGTTTCTTTTTAATATGTAACATAGTTTATTATTGTTGTCCAAGCTAACATTTTTGATAAGTCAACATATTTATAGTTGTTTCTTATGATTGTTTTATTCGTATCCTGCAAAATCATCCTTAACCTCAATACGTTACGTCATCGCGCATTGCAGTTAGTAGTGCTAACTACGGAAATAATCCGCTTGTTGTTGATAAAAATCAAAGTATAATCCTTTTAATTCCATCAGCTCTCTAAAGGTACCATATTCTTTTATCTCTCCTTTATCAAAAACTGCGATTTTATCACAAAAACGAGTGCTGTATATTCTGTGAGAGATTAGGATGGTAGTTTTTCCTTCCGACATTTTCGCAAATTTTTGGAATATTTCATGTTCGGCGACGGGGTCCAAAGCCGATGTGGGTTCATCCAGTATAAGTATAGGAGAATTTTTATAGAGTCCACGCGCAACGGCTATTTTTTGAAGCTCGCCGCCCGACAAATCCACACCGGATGCAGACAGAGTTTTTGTTACTGGTGTATCCAATCCGCGGTATAACTTCTTAAGCCTTTCGCGTAGACCATTTTCCTTTAAAAGCTTCAAAACTTTCATTTTCTCTTCCGGGGATGCATTATCTGTAATAGCTACATTTTCAAGCAGCGAAAAAGCCAAAAGAGAAAAATCTTGATTGACCGATGAAATAATTTTTTGGTATTCTTTGTAATCAATATCTCGTATGTCCACACCGTTTAAATAAATCGTTCCTTCAGTCGGATCATACATACGAGTAAGTAAAAGGGTGAATGTTGTTTTGCCGGCCCCGTTATAGCCAACTATTCCCAAACGTTCTGAATTTTTAATTGTCAAGTTGATATTCTTAAGAACGAAAGCAGTACTATTGGGATATCTAAATGAAACGTTTCGGAATTCTATTTCGATATTTTTAGTATCTATATTATCCAAGGTGATGGTTTTATTCGTTGTATCAAATTTGCTCCTGAGCTTATGAAACGATTTATACTGCCTGATGTAAAATAAATTATCGTTAAAGGTTATAATGTTGTTAGTAACAAAAGAAGATGATGACATAAAGTTAATAAGCGAGGTAATACCTATTGTAAAATCGCCGATGGAGATTTTCCCTATAAATGCATTGATACCTATTAAAAAATATGCGGATACTTGAAAAGCCACGCTTAACGAATACGTTGCCATTTCGATGAATCCACCTTTTTTGATTCGTCGTTTATCAAGTACAAGCATCGCCTGCTGAAATGATTCGATTTTTCCAAGCAGATAATCGCTCATACCAAACATAATTATATCTTTTTTGCTTCGAATATCCTTAACAAGCTGTGATACATAAGCGACTTTTCGCCGATCACTTACAGAATCTTCTATATATTTTCTATCGTGTCTAAGTCGTATGTAATGTAAAACCGCCTGCAAAGTAATGACCGCAAGCGCAATAACTAACAGCCATATGTTCAATGTAGTCATTACGCACACTATACCTACAAGGGTTATAAATTGTGAAATAGTTTCAAAAACGATGGTAAGGCTTGTGAAAAAATTATTTCCATGCACAGCTTGATTGACCATCATTATACGGTCTTGAACCGAAGAATCATTGAACTGTTCAAAATCCGTATTAAGGCATTTACGATTTACATCGTTGTCAAGTTTGTTAGTCAGCTTGATAAAAAGGTAATCCCTTGATTTTGCCAAAAACGTGCTGAGAGCGGTCAACAAATAATCCGTTCCGAACATTAATATTATATATGTAATCACCAGTGTAAAGTTTTTGCCTTCAGTAATGCAGTCCACAATCCGACCAGCCAGTAAGATGCTTGGAAACGGCCGTAAAGCATTTACAAAAACATCAACGATCAAAACGAAGATAATACGCTTATCGTAATTCCATATTTCTCGGAAGGAAAGTTGCAAATTGTCAAGCTGCATATTTTTGATTTTTTTCATGTTTCAAACCTTTTGACTTTTTTCAAATCTTCTGATTTTAATTATTCCAAGTTCAATGCCACATACATATCATGGAACATTGCATCCATACTTACAGGCGATGAATAACATTTGTATGCTCCACAAGCCTTATATGCGTCAAACGTTTCTTGCTCGTCATCAACCATACCTAAATTTACAAACACCGCAGCAAGCGGATGAAGCTTTTTGATTTCCTTTACTAATTTCAAACCATCTTGAAGGTCGCTTTGTAATATGCTTGGCAATATCAATACTATCTCAGGATGTAGTTCAGCTACATACTTCATTGCATTTTTCTCACCTGCCGCGTAAAACAACTCGTACATATCTGGGGCATACCTTTCCACGGTTTTCGCCCAATTGTTTGAATTCTCTGTCTTTGCTTTTTTCTTTCCAATAGACAAAAGTTTTATTTTTCTTTCCATATCAATGAATCCTCTTATTTATTATAAATTTTTTATATGTAAGATGTTAAAAATAATCAATTACTACTTTGCACAATTTTTCCAAATGCTTTTTTTCACCTAAAAAGTAAACGGGAATTTTAAACTCTTCTTGTAGATGATGCGCTTTTTCTTTATATTCCTCAAATGTTATCTTATACTTTGAATTTCCATATATACCATTCCAGTCACTTGAAAATGTTATCGGAAACATTACTAATGCAATTATAGTAGCATCTGTTAATCCAATCAAGGTATACATAGATTTTCTTATATATGAAATCTCATCATGATAATTAATACACATGATTATTGCATCTGGATTTATTCCTAGAGCATAATGATATTGCATAGTCGGAAACTCAAGCAGATTATTGTAGCAATAAGGTACAATTTGAGCTTGTGTTGCAGCTAAAATAATCTCTTTTCCTTGTAGACATATGGTATAAATTTTATCATTTAAATATTGCACAATTTCATTATTTTTTAAATAGACAGTAGAATTATACCCTATCGGAAAAACTACATCAAAATTGAATAATGGTGAATGAGGTTCAGTTCCAATGGTTCCCACATTGTAGCCAAGTAATTCCAATTCTCTTTTCAACGCTAATTGCAATGAAAATTTTCCCTGTTGTGATGACGTGCCGAAGATGCCAACGACTGGATTAGGAATTTTGTAGAGCTTTCCAAACGTATTTTGTGGAATATTACATTGTGTTACCTTTGGATAATAATATTTGATTCCTGAATTATTTAGTAAATCCATGTACGGATCCAGTGGATCAAAAGAATAAATATTAACCTTTGCCATAATAGCTTTCTTAATTAATTCAATTTTGTAATCCCGACCCGAAATAGCATTTAATTCATCAATATGTCCAAGTATAATGGTATCAATATTTGTAAAGTCGATACATTCAACGTCCAAAATACTTTCTTCGGATTTATAATCCTCATAATAACTGTTTAATTTTCTGCCAACTTTGCCAGAGCGCCGAACATCATAATAACCTTGAATATTAAAAGGCAACATGTTGGCAAATCTAACAAATGCATGAGCCTCTTTAGAGAAAGGAAAAACAACAGCATTTGTTATCTTAAATAAATGGTTGTCATTATAATGCTTAGGTGTTTGGGAAGGAAAAATGTATCTCGATTTTGATTTTAAAAATGCGAGTGCTATTTCCAAATTGAAATGATCTGTTATTGCATTTGCAAGAACTGACGTAATGTGCGCACATGCTATGCTTGACCCACTAACTAGTAATGTCTTTCCATTTTGCATAGACAAGCGCTGTACATTACCATTAGCAAAGATATTTATAGGACTATACATTTAATTTATATAACATATCAAACATGTCAGCATCAAGCAGATAACCATTCGTTATAATGTCTGCTGAATATGGCAAATGACGAACACTACAAATACGAATAAATTTATCAGATAACCGTTTTATAACATCTGGTGACAATAATGGCTCTCCACCAAACCAAGATATATGTAGCGCCCTATGATTAGGAATTGCTTTCTGTAAATACTTGAGCAGAGCGTTTTGAGAGTCAATTGTCATTTCATCACGACAAAATGATTGGGGAGTTTCAAAACAATACGGACATCTGAAATTGCATTTTCCTGTTGGTAAAATAGTAAGGACTAACTTACTATCATATACTTGATTATATTGTACAGAATCGTACAGTACATTTTCATTAATGTCACTTGCAATCAATATACCCGACTTTATCAAATAATTGACTGCTTCAGTATGTTCCACACAAGATTCATCTTCAATTTCATTATTTGCCAAAAATAATTGTTTGAACTTTTCAACATCTGACTTTAATACTTTAGTCAAACTAGTGATTCCGGAAAGAAAATTATATATTATTAAGTTACCTTCTTTGTCTGATGTAAAAAAATTATATTTAGACATTTTTAGTTTTGTATCCATTATTTAGCCTTCCTTTCCGACTGTATAATGTTTAAAATATCATTTGAACAATTTTATCACGATGTTATTAAATTAATCGCAATGATTGTCCATGTTTTCGAATTTTTTAAACACTCATACTGCACATTATGAATACTTTTTCTCAATTTTATCCTCAATCACATCATCCGCACCGCCGGTTCCGGAAAAAACAACCTTTATCACTGCGCGGTAAGTTCCAGTGGATTTTAACTGGAATTGATGCTTAAATGAACCATCAAGACTTGTAGACGTATCAACCCATTGTTTATCCTCGGTACCAATATCAACCTTTGTCCAAAACAAGCCAAGTGTTTTCTTTTGTATGTAGGAAGTTACGGTTACTTTTGTTGTCGTACCTTTAATTCCAATATAGGATACATATACTTCAGACAGACCTGAGGAAATAATTGTAAAACTTAAGGTTGCTTTTAATCCATTGTTCATACATGGAGCAACCGCAGAATTCTCGGCGGCAAAAACCGATTCTCCGGCAAAACTAAATAAACTGATTACGACCATCAAGATAGCAAATATTTTTTTCATACTGCAAAATCACTCTCTTTCTTTAATAAAATTAAAATTTGCTGATTTGATTTTTCATATAATAATACCTGTTTTTTGCTCAAAAATTCTACAAAAAAAAACAAAAAAATTTAATTTTTATATACTTGCACAAATAAAGCGGCATATTTTTGTACAAATTCAACAACTGCCGTAACCCAAATTGGGTTACGGCAGTTGTTGATAGTTATTCTTTTTCTGATAATTCTGATAAACTCAGAATCATTTTTTCAATTTCTTCAAATGGAATATCCGTATTATATATTGAGATTGAATAGGAATATGACTCATCGCTCCACAAATATGTATGCATCCAAACACTGTGAGTACTGTAAACATCATACTCTCCTACTGTCATTGTTTCAAAGCTGCTGTGTTCATTATCAAAATAATAAGTTGCTCCAATTACACCTTGATCAAAAACAATTTTGGCTCCGTCTAAATTTATCCATTGCATTTGATAGGTTGTAAGACTACGATCTGTATCCTGCAATTCAAATCCGTCCGGAATATATGCGGGTATATATGCTTGTTCAATAGAATCGGAAATGTTTGTTTCATTATTTGGTTCTTCCTGATAAGAAACTTTTGTAAACTTCTCAAAAATCTGCTCAACAAAGGATACAATCGCATCCCGCTTCGCGTATACGGTCAAGCCGCCCAAGAGCAGAATAATGGCGGCAAGTACGGCCACAACTCGCTTTTTGTTCGACCACCTTTGTCTGTGACCGATTGAAACCGTTTCGGCTTTTTGGGCATTTTTTATGATTTGCCGCATCACTCTTTTATGCCGTGCTGAAACTGTATTGTCCATATCACATTGGCTGAGCTCATAGTTGTATTTTTTTATTGCAGCTTCAATTAAGGCTTGTTTGAATAACGCAGCATTATCGCCGTACATTTTTTATCCCTCCTTGTCGAGCAGTTCCAATAATAATTTTTTACCCCGTTTCAATCGCGCGTATACGGCTTTTTCTGAAATCCCGATCAGCTCGGAGATGGATTTTACGCTCATGTCGTTATAATATCGAAACAAGAGAACCGTACTGTATTTGTCATCCATTTTGCGAAGTATATGGACAACCTGCTCATATCGTTCGTTTATCTGCAGTTGGTCGATAAAGCTGGTATCGGCAAGTTGACCGGCATATTCTTCAACATTCTCAAGATTCTTATAAGATGAGATAATGCTTGCTGTTTCGTTCGAAACTATGGACAAAACATAGGCCTTTATTTCCTGACTGCTTGCATTAAAATCAATCAAATCTATATATTTTACGATTTTTAGAAATGCGTTTTGGACGGCATCTTCGGCGTCAACGCGATAGCTTGAGATTCCGGCTTTTTTTAACCTGTATTTAGCTAATCGAATCATATCACTATTATATGTGTTAAATATATATTCAATTTTTAAATGATTTCGTTCTTCAGAAACGGATAATAAAAACGCTAACATTTTTCCTATACTCCATAGGTCAAATTCGTTTTTGATAATATATGTGCATTATAACACATATCGACAATAAAGTCAACACTTTGCGCAAGGGCGATCTCGACCAACGCATGTATTGCCATGTTTACCTGAAGTGTTTCACAATACAACATATGTACCGTATCTGCCCGTTTTGCTTTCCGCTTTCTCTAACTTTCTCTAAGCCTTATAACAAAAACGCCCCCTTTAATACCGATTTCGTATCAAGCGGGAGCGTTTTTATTTGGAGATAATCAATCAGATTTGTACCTGTTCACGTAAAGTACTGATAGGACACTTCGATTGGGATAAAAATCATATATTGACTCAATCTTTGCCAATTTTGAAACATCACACATACTTGCTCGCCTGAAGCTTAAACAGTCGCGCGTACTCTCCGTTTTGCTCTTGGAGCTTTACGTAAGCCTTGCTCGATAATATGCCCATCTTTTCTATATTTTTATTATTTTCCCCTTCGGTATTTCAATAATTGATCCTTCGATTGCAATGCCTCATTAATGCAGCGGCAAAATTTTTTCTTACTGCAAAATCACTTTCTTTCTTTAGTAAAAATAAAATATGATGATTTGATTTTTCATATAATAATATCGGTTTTTTTCTCAAAATTTCTACAAAAAAAAACAAAAATATTTTAATTTTATATACTTGCACAAATAAAGCGGCCTGTTTTTGTACAAATTCAACAACTGCCGTAACCCAAATTTGGGTTACGGCAGTCGTTGATAGTTATTCTTTTTCTGATAATTCTGATAAACTCAGAATAATTTTTTCGATTTCTTCAAATGGAATATCCGTATTATATACTGAGATTGAATAGGAATATGACTCGTCGCTCCACAAATATGTATGAATCCAAACACTGTGAGTACTGTAAACATCATACTCCCCCACTGTCATTGTTTCAAAGCTGCTGTGTTCATTATCAAAAGTGTAAATTGCTCCAATTACACCTTGATCAAAAACAATTTTTGCTCCGTCTAAATTTATCCATTGCATTTGATAGGTTGTAAGACTACGGTCTGTGTCCTGCAATTCAAATCCGTCCGGAATATATGCGGGTATATATGCTTGTTCAATAGAATCGGAAATGTTTGTTTCATTATTTGGTTCTTCCTGATAAGAAACTTTTGTAAACTTCTCAAAAATCTGCTCAACAAAGGATACAATCGCATCCCGCTTCGCGTATACGGTCAAGCCGCCCAAGAGCAGAATAATGGCGGCAAGTACGGCCACAACTCGCTTTTTGTTCGACCACCTTTGTCTGTGACCGATTGAAACCGTTTCGGCTTTTTGGGCATTTTTTATGATTTGCCGCATCACTCTTTTATGCCGTGCTGAAACTGTATTGTCCATATCACATTGGCTGAGCTCATAGTTGTATTTTTTTATTGCAGCTTCAATTAAGGCTTGTTTGAATAACGCAGCATTATCGCCGTACATTTTTTATCCCTCCTTGTCGAGCAGTTCCAATAATAATTTTTTACCCCGTTTCAATCGCGCGTATACGGCTTTTTCTGAAATCCCGATCAGCTCGGAGATGGATTTTACGCTCATGTCGTTATAATATCAAAACAAGAGAACCGTACTGTATTTGTCATCGGTTTTGCAAAGTTTACGGATCACCTGCTTATATCGCTTGTTTACCTGAAATTGGAGATGATCAATCAGATTTTGTACCTATATCTTCCTTATATCCTTAAAGTAAATAGATTGATTTATATCCTCTTGTCGTATCCCGTAAGATTTTTTCCTATTCCGACAGGGAATTTGCCACTCGGGTTTCGAAACAAATAGCGATATATAAAGATATCAAAACCAAGTTTATACCAATACGGCATGATATCTTCATTTGTATGTACCATCAATAATTGTGTAATGCTATTTTCTATTGCTCGGGTCATTACTTCGGCTGTCAGTTCCCTCGCCAATCCGTTTCCTCGTGATTCAGGTTTTACATATACATAGGGGATATACCATTGCTTTCCTATCAGCGGAGGCATTAAGGGCATTTCAAGCCATGTGATAAATCCGAGTTCCTCACCGTCGGCGTTCGATGCGATTATTCCTTTAATTTGATCTTTTTTGTCATGATAAAACTTAACGCATTCTTTTTCTATATAGCTAAAAAAGATATCGTCGATTTGTTCCCGATCTGCCATATTGAAATTGTATCGACCGGTTTTGCGATTCAAAGAATAAAAGTCTATCTTACTGACCTGTTTGAAAATAATATGACTGTAATTGCCGCACTCCTCTTCCCTTGACGGGTCATTGTGCTGTCTGCCGTATTGAAAAAAGGTGAATTTATTCTTCGCCCAAAATGCATGTGCTTCCTTTGTAGGATTTGCCGAGCCTTGAAAATTTCTGATTTCCTGTTCGCGCGCAGCTGAAAAAGCATGGTCGAGCAAAGCCGAACCGATTCCGCAGCATCTATACGGCTTCAGTACCATGATGGTTTCTATAAACCAATCCTTACCGTACGGCATGATCGGTATCTCCTTTTCTTCACAAACAAGATACCCGATAATATTATTTTGCGAATCACAGGCAACGAAAGCAATAAAGTTATACCTATTTTGCTGCCATTTTGGTGATTTACTCCAATACCTCTCTGAAATAAAGTCCATTTGTGCTTTCGTTGCTTTTGCGATCGAATAATTCATACATTCACCCTTTCCTTTTAATAAAAGCATTCTAAGCAGTATCTATCCCCCTTTATATAATAAATACACAGCACATACTTTAACCCATGTTATTTTTATGTTACTTATCGGAGCCGCCGTCCCAAGAAGCACCTCCATCGTCTTCAACATCTCCGCCGCCAAACAACTATAGGTCAAATTCGTTTTTGATAATATATGTGCATTATAACACATATCGACAATAAAGTCAACACTTTGCGCAAGAGCAATCTCGACCCATGTGTACATTGCCGTTTACCTGAAGTGTTTCACAATACAACATATGTACTGTACCCTTACGTACATGCCCGTTTTGCTTCACGCTTTTTTAACTTTTTCTAAGCCTTATAACAAAAGCGCCCCCTTTAATACCGATTTCGTATCAAGCGGGAGCGTTTTTATTTGGAGATGTACTTTTTTTGAATTTTTACCTTTCGGGCGATCATGTTATTTCGCGTCTGCCTTCTATCGCACGTGTGAGGGTCACCTCGTCCGCGTATTCAAGGTCGGCGCCTACGGGAACGCCGTACGCGAGCCTTGTGACCTTGATGCCGAAGGGTTTAAGCAGTCTTGTGACATACATGGCGGTCGTCTCGCCCTCCACCGTGGGATTGGTCGCAACAATTACCTCGGTTATATTTTCCTTCTCTATCCGTTGCAAAAGCTCCTTGATCTTGAGCTGCTCGGGGCCGACGCCGTTAATCGGGGAGAGCACGCCGCCAAGCACATGGTATTTGCCTTTGAAATCCCGCACACGCTCTATGCTCATTACCGCCCGCGGGTCCTCGACTATGCAAAGAACGCCCTGTCTTGTATCGTCCGAGCATATGGGGCAAAGCTCGCTTTCGCTTATATTGTTGCAAATGCGGCAGCGTTTTATTTTTGCCTTTGCGTCAAGCAGCGCTCCCGAAAATGCGTCCACCGCCTCGCCGGGCCATTCGAGCAGCGCCATAGCGTACCTTGTGGCGGTCTTTCTGCCCACTCCAGGCAGCTTTGCAAACTGCTCGATAAGTTGTTCAAGAGGAAGTATATATTCGCTCATATAAGTATATCAGAAGAGACCGGACATTGCATTGCCGGTTATTTTGCTCATTTCCTGTTCATTTGTTTCTTCAACCGTTTTTATCGCCTGATTGACGGCGGCGATAATTATGTCCGAAAGGGTTTCAACATCGTCTGGGTCGACTATTTCGGGCTTAATGTCAAGCGCAAGTATCTGTTTTTTACCGTTTATTTTGACATTTACCATTCCGCCTCCCGCGGCGACGTCATATTCTCTGAGGTCAAGCTCGGCCTTTAGCGCCTCCATTTCCTCCTGCATTTTCTGCGCCTGACGCAGCATACCCTGCATATTTGAAGGACCGCCGCCGAAGCCCTGAGGTAATCTTGATTTCATAACAGTTTATTTCCTTTCATTTTTTATTTTAATTTGCTCTCAGAGTTCGTCAAGCAGATCGACCTCTTTTTTCTTTTCTTCGCTCAGCACAAACACGACCCTCTTAAAGACGTCTCCCGCTTCCGCCGCCGCCCTTATCAGCTTTTCATCTGCTCGACTGCTCTCAAGCAGAGAAAGGGCAAACTTGTCATTTGTTTTTATTGTGAGAGTTCCGCTTGAATCGGTATAAGCCGACGCGTTCCTGAGAAAGGGCGCGCCTGCGGCGTCCGCTTTTTCGTACTCCGAAACCGTTTCAATCCAGCTTTCGTACTCGGTCAACGAAGGATCGTCCGTTTTTTCTTCCGAAGGAGCCGTATTGATTTTATCTGTGTTTTTATCATTTTCGCCGCTTTCGGTCTGCTCTATGTCAGTCTGAGGACCAATAGCGCCGTTGAATGCAGCCGTTGACGCCGGGTCTGAAAGGTTTTGTGAATATGCTCCCTTTATCAGCCTGTCTTCAAGCTCGCTTATCCTTGCCGAAAGCGCCTCGTTGGAATCGCCCTGCGCCCTTGAAGCCATTTTCACAAGAGTCATTTCGGCAATGATGCGCTTGTCCGATTGGACCCTCATCGCGCTAATCGCGTCCTTTAAAAGCTTTGTGTGATAAACCATCGCGGGATATTTGAAATTTGCCGCAAGAGATGAAAGGGATGCAAATTCGCTGTCGCTGACGTCAAGTATTTCGGGATCGATCTGAGTCTTATCGGTTATGTGCATCGCGCGTATGACCATCATGTCTCTGTAAAGCGAAAGCATGTCCGAAAAGAATATCGCAAGATCCTTTGAGGAGTTGTATATTTGCGAAACTTCCTTGAAAATTCCGGCGTAGTCGCGCTTGGCTACCATAGACGCCAATGACATCACCGTTTCTCTGCCGCACACTCCCGCCTTTTCTGCGACA
The DNA here is from genome assembly GCA_947588825.1 of uncultured Clostridia bacterium. Taxonomy (GTDB): domain Bacteria; phylum Bacillota; class Clostridia; order Oscillospirales; family CAG-272; genus CAKSQF01. Next base: position 18,038 of record CANPZU010000031.1, on the reverse strand, counting down.
AGCGCGGAGTCCACTTTGTTTTTTCCCGAGGCACATAGCTCAAGCAAGCTTATGGCGTCTCTCATTCCCCCTTGCGAAAGCCGTGCGATAAGCCTCGCGGCGTCCCCGTCAAGCTCTATTCCCTCTTCTTTTGCGATAAAATCAAGTCTGTTGACAATCTCACTTAAGGCTATTCTGCAAAAATCAAAGCGTTGACACCTTGAAAGAATTGTTGCGGGTATCTTTTGAAGCTCGGTGGTAGCGAGGATAAATATCACGTTTGACGGCGGCTCCTCAAGCGTTTTAAGCAGAGCGTTAAATGCGCCCTCCGACAGCATGTGTACTTCGTCTATAATATAAACGCGATATGACATTTCGCCCGGCGCGAACATGACCTCCTCGCGAATGTCTCTTATATAGTCGACTCCCGTGTTGCTTGCGGCGTCCATTTCAAGAACGTCGACCGAGCTGCCCGAGTCTATCGCCCGGCAGCTGTCGCATTTGTTGCAGGGGTTGCCGTTTACCGTGTAACGGCAGTTTGCCGCTTTGGCGAGGATTTTGGCGCAAGTCGTTTTACCCGTTCCGCGCGAGCCGCAGAATAAATAGGCGTGACTGAGTTTTTTATTCATTACCTCATAAGAGAGCACGGATGTGATATGCTCCTGCCCGACAACCGAGTCAAAGTCGTTCGGCCTCCATTTTCTGTACAGCGCCTGATGCATATTGTTCACCTCCGAAAACAAGATACAAATACAGCAGGATATCAAATAAGACCATACACCGCAAATTCGAACAGTCAATATATGCGGAAAAAAGCTTCGGCACTCAGAACAGGCGTCCCTGTGGCACATTGAAAAATTCGCTTAATGCTGCTTGGTTCCCCACCTGACATGGTTCACGACATTCAATTGCACAGGACCCGTTCCTCAACGCGCCGAGAACAGACGCAGACCATACACCGACTGCCCTCAAGTGCGGAAACCACCCCTGCTATAGCGGATTTCAGGTTCAGGGTACCGCTAATCCCCCGGCCGGTATGGTCCTATTTCATATCCTGCTGGTATTCAGTTGTATCAACATGCGATTGGCAAAAAAGCATACTTTATCGTATCTCATCACACACGGCTTTATCGCATGGTGCATTTTATTATACCATAAAAACGCTTACGCTGCAAGTAGCTTAAAAATTTTTTTACAGTTTATTTTGCCTGCATCTTGAGATAGGCGTTTATAAACCCGTCGATCTCGCCGTCCATAACCGACTGTATGTCGCCTTCCTCGTATCCGGTCCTTGCATCCTTTGCAAGGGTATACGGCATGAATACGTAAGATCTTATCTGAGCCCCCCACTCGATATTTGCCTTTACGCCCTTTATATCCTCGATTTTCTCGAGCTTTTCGCGCATCTGTATCTCAAGGAGCTTACTTATCAGCATTTTCATTGCCGTTTCCTTGTTTTGAAGCTGGCTGCGCTCGGTTTGGCAGCCCACAACAATGCCCGTAGGCTTGTGAACTATCCTTATTGCCGAGTCAGTCTTGTTGATGTGCTGACCGCCCGCGCCGCTTGAACGGTGAGCGGTTATCTCAAGATCCTCGTCTCGCAGCACTATAGAGCCGTCGTCCTCAAACTCCGGCATCACCTCCACAGAGGCAAAAGAAGTATGTCTTCTTCCCGAGGCGTCAAATGGGGATATTCTCACAAGACGGTGAACACCGTTTTCACTTTTCAAATACCCGTAAGCGTTAAGCCCTTCAATCATAACCGTGGCGCTTTTAATCCCCGCCTCGTCGCCGTCAAGCCAATCGACAAGCTTCACATTGTAGCCGTGCTTTTCGCCCCATCTTGTGTACATTCGGTAGAGCATCAGCGCCCAGTCCTGAGCCTCGGTCCCGCCCGCTCCCGGGTGAAAAGATAAAATGGCGTTCTTAGCGTCGTACTCTCCCGTCAGCAGCGCGCCGATCTTCATTTGCTCCGCTTGCTTTTCTATCTCATCAAGATCCTTGAGAACCTCTTCGGTAAAGGATTCGTCCTCCTCCTCAATAGCCATTTCACAAAGGGCAAGGGTGTCCTCTATTACGTTTACAAGCTTATTATATGCGTCTATTTTATTTTTAAGCTGTTTTATCTCCTGCAAAACCCTGGTGGAATTTTGAGTGTCCGACCAAAAATCCGCCTGGAGTGTCATCTGTTCGAGCTCCGACACGCGTTCGGCGGCGGCGTCTATTTTCAGCGCCTGCGAGAGTTCTTCGCACTGAGCCCTTTGAGCTCTCAGCCTTTGTTTTGCTTCGTCAAGTTGTATAATCAAGATTTTCTCCTTTTCGTATGTTTTAAATACGCGCCGTGATCAATTTAAATGTTAAATATTGTAATGCTTCAAATCGTTTTAATGGGATTTGAATAATAATACTCGGTCAAAATATCTTTATCGAATTCTTTTATGAATTTATCTATAACCTTAAGCACCGGGACTTCGCTCTCAAAATGACCCGCCTCTATTACGCACATGCCCATGTCATACGCGTCAAGCATTGTATTATAGGACATGCCTCCCGTGATATACGCGTCGGCTCCGCTATCGTAGGCGGCCCTTATATAGTCTTTGCCGTCTCCTCCCACAACAACTATTTTGCCGATTTTCTTTTTTTCGCCTTCGACGTATGAAACGTACGGACAGTAAAGGACGTCCTTCACCAGCTTCGCAAGTTTTTCGGGCTCGATTTCTTGCGAAAGATTTCCCATTTTGCCCAAAAGCTCACCATCGCTTACGAATGGTTCGGGATCGTTTATACCGAGCAAATGCGCAAGCGCGTCGTTGACTCCCTTATCAAGCGCGTCAAGTCTTGTATGAAACGAAAAGACAGATACTCTGCCTTTTATAAGGCGCACCGCTTTATCGGATACAAAATCAAGGGTATTCAGGCTTTTCAGAGGCTTGAAAATCAGCGGATGATGGGAAATTATAAGCGAAAAACGCCCGGCAAGGGCATATGCAGCCGTGTCTTTTGTCACATCAAGCGAAAGAAGCACCTTCTCGCAAGGGGAATCCAAATCTCCCGATACCATGAGGCCGTCATTGTCCCAGCCGCAGGAGAGAGAACTCGGTATTTTTTCATTCAAATATGCGTAAAGCTGTTTAATTGTCTTCATTTTCTTTATAAAGCGCCATGAGCATCTCAAGCATTTCCCGAAGCGGCGCGCTCTCTCTTCCTGAAATGTCAAGACCGTTTATTTGCTTATTCAAAGCATTTATATGTTTTTTTACAAGCATATAAAACTCCCTTGTTCTTCTTTCTATATTGTGTACGCCAAGAAGCGCCTCGAGGTCTGTAAGAGCGCTTTTTTTTGCAGTGTAGGAAGCGAGCATTATCTGATAAAGCTTGCTCCCTTCGCAAACTATGCTTTCATTCTTTATTTCATATCCGCAACTTACAAGATATTTTCTCAGCTTATGCTCCATTGTCATCGGCTGCAATATCAAATTTATTTCGCCGTTTTTTATAAACTCGGACTCACTTATTATTTTTTCGATGAGTTCCCCGCCCATCCCGCATATGGCGATATCGTTAGGGCGGTAGTTTTCAATACCGCAAAGTCCGTCGCACTGCACAAGTCTTATGCGTGAAGCGACGCTTGGATACATTTGCACGTGAACTCTTGCTCTGTCAAGAGGTCCTTTTGAAACGTCGCTTGCCAGCGCTCGGTCTATTCTCCCATTAAGCAGGAGATATAAGGGAAGATAGGCGTGATCGGTGCCGATATCGGCAAGGAACGCCCCTTCGCGCACATAAGAAGCGACTTCCAAGAGTCGCGCTCTCAAATTCAAGGACGGCATGACTCTATTTACGCCCGCCACAGAAAAGTGTGAAGGATGTTATCCTTCACGCTTTCGACTCAAGATATTCGTTGATCTTTTCAACCAGCTCGTCGGCGTCGGTCCCATGCACCGCGCATGCGTCTTCTATAGATTCTCCGCGTGAGGCGGGACATCCGAGGCAATGCATACCGATCTCAAGAAAAAACTCGGCGGTCCCCATGTCAAAATCAAGAACATCTCCGATTATCGTCTCTTTTGTAACTTTCATTTATATTCCCTTCCTTTCATCGGGCAAACACATATAATCAGTGTATCCCGATCATTATTTTGTTCGAAAATATTCGCCTATATTAGTCTCAAGCGCTTCAAAAGTAAAGAAGCGCATTTTTTTACGTATATATTATAACTCATAACCATGTCCGTGTCAATAAAAATTTCCGATTTTTATTTTTTTTAAAGTTTTGCCCTTGATTTGACGTAATCAACGTGATAAAATCAATAGAAAGCGGCAAAGGTACGCAAAAAAGCACGGCTTTGCCCGAGCGTACCCGGCGACATGTCACGAAAAATATATTAAAAATATGAAAAGGAGTAAACAACATGGATTGCATCTTCTGCAAAATAGTAAAGGGGGAAATACCCTCAAAAAAGGCATACGAGGATGAAAAAATACTCGCCTTTTATGACATAAATCCGCAAGCTCCAATACACATTCTCGTTATACCGAAGGTTCACATAGCTTCAGTTGACGAAATAAACGAGGATAATTCGGAGATAATCTCGCACATTTTCAAAACAATCCCCAAAATTGCAAAGGAGCACGCTGTAAACGACAAAGGGTATCGCGTGATATCAAATTGCGGGGATGACGCTTGCCAAAGCGTTAAGCATCTTCATTTTCACATTCTCGGCGGAAGACAGCTGAGCGAAAGCATGGCTTAACGCAGTCGCCGCGCAAATGTTTTTGCTTATTTGCCGCAAATTATATCAAAAAAATAATACATGTCTCACACTTAGCATATTATGTTACAAATATTTACGCTTAATGGGAGACATGTATGATTTTTTATACGGTAAAACAGGGAGACACTATATCCTCAATAGCAAGAAATTATAACGTTTCGCCAGATCGTTTGGTTTTTGACAACGGTCTTGAGACTATCGACACGCTGGTCGTCGGTCAAAATCTTATTATACTTGAGCCCGACGTCATTTACACGGTTGAGGGCGGAGACACGCTTTTCTCGGTGGCCGAAAAATTCGGCACAAGCGCCGCGCAGCTCAGACGAAACAATCCGTATATCACGACCGGCAATGAGCTTATGCCGGGTCAAATACTCGTGATCTCGTATAATGACACGCCGCAAAACACCGCCCGTATAAACGGGTATGTTTATCCCTTTATTTCACGTTTGCTGCTCAGACGTTCTCTTCCGTTTCTGAGCACAATAACGGTATTCGGATACGGCTTTACTGAAACGGGAGAGCTTTTGGAGCCCGACGACAGCATGGTGTTAGAAGAAGCGAGAAATTTCACAGTCGCGCCAATACTGCTCCTCACATCTATTGTGGAAAACGGCAATTTCAGCACCGAACGCTCTTCCCTGCTTTTTAACGACCTCATGCTGCAAAACACCGTACTGAACAACGTGGCGGATGTCATGCGTCAAAAGGGGTACAGAGGGCTTGATATAGATTTTGAATATGTGAATCCGAACGACAAGGACGCCTTCATTTCATTTATCGAAAACGCCGTTTCTATCATGCATGAAAACGGCTTTTTCGTCAATGTCGACCTCGCGCCCAAAAGCTCTGCAAACCAAAGCGGGCTTCTGTATTCCGCGCATGACTATCCGATAATAGGAGCTATTGCGGACACCGTCTTTCTCATGACCTACGAATGGGGATACACATACGGACCGCCTCAGGCTGTCGCCCCTTTAAATCAAGTCGCAAACATAGTCTCCTACGCCGTTACCGAAATAGACCCCGGCAAAATCCTGCTTGGAATACCAAACTACGGATACGATTGGCCTCTTCCGTTTGAAAAAGGAATAACAAAGGCGGAAACGGTGGGAAACGAATACGCAATTACCATAGCGAGCCGTTACAACGCCGAAATCGTCTTTGACGAGCAGTCAAAGGCTCCTTACTATTATTACAGCTCCTCGGGAGTGGAGCATGTGGTGTGGTTTGAGGACGCGCTGAGCATACAGTATAAGCTCGGAATAAGAGAAGAATACAATCTTCTCGGATTCGGATATTGGAATCTTATGCGCCCGTTTGCGCAAAATCTATCCCTGCTTTCGGCAAGATACATACCTGCAAACGTTATATAACATATAATTTATAGTTCGGCAAAAAACGCAGATAAAAAAAAGAAAAGGGGCCGCCGCAAGCCGGATTTGCGGCGGCACGAAGGGCTATAAAAAACTGCCGAAGGAAAAAAGTATTTTTCATATGTCGACGGACCGGCCGATTTTTTTGCACGAATTTCTATCTGTTCATTGCTTTTTCGAGCTTTGCATGCTATACTATAAAAAACGGCTCTGTCGGGCTTTTATGCCGAGAAAACAAAGGATACGGAGGATAGTACATGTGCACTGCGATCACATATAAAACAAGCGACCATTATTTCGGTAGAAATTTGGATTATGAATTTGCCTATCATCAAACAGTTACGATAACGCCGAGAAATTATCCGTTCAGGTTTCGCAGAGCGGATGAAATCAGCCGCCACTATGCCATGATCGGCATGGCATTTGTCCAGCAAGGATACCCGCTTTACTATGACGCGACCAATGAAAAGGGACTCAGCATGGCGGGCTTGAATTTCCCGGAAAACGCCGAATACAGGTGTGAAATGCCGGGCAAGGACAACATAACCCCGTTTGAGTTTATACCATGGATTTTGGGGCAGTGCGCCACCATAAGCGAGGTCCGCGAGAAGCTCTCAAAGCTCAACCTGCTTAAGGAGGATTTCAGCCTTCAGCTGCCGCTTTCTCCGCTGCACTGGATGATATCCGATAAAAACGAAAGTATAGTTGTGGAATCGGTTCAAAGCGGGCTGAAAATCTACGATAATCCGATCGGCGTTTTGACCAACAATCCCTGTTTTGACTATCATTTGACCAATTTGACAAATTATATGGCAGTTTCGCCCGCCGATCCGGAAAACCGCTTTACGGATAAGATAGCGTTAAAGCCCTACAGCCGCGGAATGGGAGGACTCGGGCTGCCGGGCGACCTTTCTTCCTCATCTCGCTTCATTAAGGCGGCTTTTACAAAGCTCAACTCCCTCTCGGGCACATCGGAATCGGAAAGCGTGAGCCAGTTTTTCCATATTCTCGCTTCGGTCGCCCAGCAACGGGGATGCTGCAAGGTCGAGCACGGCTATGAGTATACCATCTACTCCTCATGCTGTAATACGGATAAAGGTATATACTACTATACGACATACGAAAACAGCCAAATAACCGGAGTGGACATGCGCCGCGAAGATCTTGATAAGGCTGAGTTAGTCAGCTATCCGCTGATTGAAGGTCAGCAGATTAGAATGCAAAATTAATCGCTTCTTTGCAGATCAAACGGCAAGCGAATGTTTAAGAAATAAGAAATTTAAGTCGGCGCTTACCGTGATTTATGAAAAGGTGAAAACAATTTACGCAAGGCTTTTCAATGTTTTTTATGTAATAAAACATCATATATTAAAACCTTGAAAAAATACTTTTTAAGCAAAGAAGACGTTGCTGAAAATTTAGTACGTTTTCAAAAATCAGCAAGCCTTAGACTGGAAAGCCTAAGCAAATATAAGTAAATAAATAAAAGCGCAGTGAGGACCCCAAGATGTCAAAAAAACTAACAAAAGTAGAAGAAAGCATTCGTGAAGAATCAGATAAAATTAATACAGTTAAAAAAATAATTTTATCAAGATCATTGGCGGTAGAAAAACCAACACCTGAACCCGACGAACTGTCAACAGAAAATTGGAAAGAAAAAAGGTTTGAATCACCAAACAATATTATTCGTCTAGGAACCGTCTTTAGTGGAATCGGAGCAATTGAACATGCTTTCCAAAGGCTTAAGCTAAAACATAAAATTGTCTTTGCCGGTGATATAGACCCCAATTGCAAAAAAAGTTACTTTGCCAATTATGATATTAGTGAGGAGGACTGGTTTTCCGATGTTAGGGAATTTGATGCAACAAAATATAGAGGAAAAGTCGATTTTATTGTAGGAGGCGCTCCTTGTCAAGCGTTTTCAATGGTTGGAAAAAGACTTGGATTTGAAGACGCAAGGGGAACTTTATTTTATGAATTTGCAAGAGTGATAAAAGATACCGAGCCCAAAGTATTTCTTTTTGAAAATGTAAAAGGTTTGTTAAATCATGATAACGGAAGGACCTGGTGCGTTATCCACGATATATTTGAAGAGCTTGGATATGATGTACATTATAGAGTACTAAACAGTAAAGATTACGGTATTCCTCAAAACCGCGAACGATTATTTTGTCTTGGATTTAAAAATAAAACTGAATTCAAATTTCCTGCCCCGATAGAACTTGAATATCGTATGTATGATTTTCTTGAGGATTATGTTGATACAAAATATTTCTTACGTGAAAAAGGCATTAAATTTGTAACCAGCCATAAGAATAAAGAAAAGTGTTACACACAGGTAAACGGAGATATTGCTCTATGCCAAAAGAGAAATCAACAGTTTAATTGGCACGGGGATTTTGTATATCATCCAGTTGCAGCTGATGAACCCTTTGAAGTCGGATTTGATGAATTTATCTTTAATGTTAAAGATGTAGAAGAAAAATATTATCTTTCAGAAAAGGTTGCAAAGTATGTTCTTGCCGGAGGAACAAAAAGTTTTCACACTTCAAAAAAAACGGATTTAGATGTTGCAAGACCGCTACTGCAAACTATGCATAAAATGCATCGCGCAGGTGTTGACAACTATGTTACGTACAAGGGACGAATTCGTAAATTGACGCCTCGAGAATGTTTGAGACTAATGGGATTTAAGGATTCGTTTAAAATCGTTGTTTCCGACACATCTTATGTATCAGGAAGCGGGAAATAGCATTGTAGTAGATGTTCTCGTAGCAATATTAATGCAAATGGATATAACAAAATATGGAGTAAAAAATGAAAATTAACGGAGAAATTTTACCGACTATAGCAGTTTTTCAAACGATGATGACCGTTCCTGACTGTGTAGTTGTCGGCAGTAACAAACTTGGGCACGGTCATGGCGAAGCCAAGTTTTACATTTTTTCAAAAGAAGATATGTACAAGTTTTATGGCGATAAAAAGTTTAAGGTAAAATGCTTTATGCTTAAGTCAGACTTGATTGCGTATATGAAAGCAATAAAAAATGAATACTTTGACCCCTCACAAGCGTACGCAAAAAAAGATGCTTTACCCGAGCTTTGGGAAACGCGCATGAAAATGATATCCAACCTTGACGATGTTATATTTTTTTACATATATGATCAGTATCAAATTACCGGATCAAGAGGATATATCAATTCTAATGATAACGGTTATAAACTTATACGAGAAATCGCGCTCCCGCTTGTAAGTTATATTTATGTCGAAAAAGTGGGTTTGGAATCCGATCCATTATTTTATTGGAAGTTATTTGTGGATTTTGATGCCATATGGGAACGACAAAACGGGCCCTTAGTGTTTAACTATGGAAAGCAAAAAGACAAGTCGCATCTTACAAAAGCAGAAATGAAAACAAAAATTAATAAGCAAGAAATTAGACAGGCAAGATATGGACAAGGAAAATACAGAGAACAACTTTTTGAACAATGCCATTATTGTCCGTTTACAATGATATCAGATGAAAGATTACTTATTGCCAGCCACATTAAACCTTGGGCAGCCTCGACGGACAAAGAAAAAGTGGACCCGTTTAACGGATATATTTTTTCTCCGCTATATGATAAGTTATTTGATAGGGGATTTATTACTTTCACAGAAAATAGACACGTTATTCTTTCAGAATTCATATCACCATACACGTGGAAGCAAATAAACCTTAAAAATAATACATTTATAAAATCACTTCCTATGGATGAAAAAAGAATTGCATATCTTGATTTTCACCATGAATCAGTATTTAAAGGCTCGTTCGATTAAAAACAACATATTGCTAAAAAAGACTGCATGCTCATTTTTAGAGTTGCAGTCTTTTTCAATCAGATATGTTTTTTGCAGTGTGAGGCGAATTTTGCAAAGCTGTTTTTGCGCCGCGCGAGCGCAAGCGCCGATAAACGGGTTAATTAAAGGTGAAAGTATAAGATAAAGATATGTCGATTTTAATCCTCAATATACATTTTTTCTATAACGACCGGTTTAATCGGACGGTCCTGCAAATCGGTTTTTGTCTGAGCGATCTTATCTACGACCTCGATTCCTTCCTTTACCTCTCCGAAAGCGGCGTACTGACAATCAAGGTAATAGCAGTCCGCCTGACAGATAAAGAACTGCGAAGAAGCGCTGTTCATCATCTGTGACCGCGCCATTGAAAGCACTCCTCTCTTATGGCGAAGGGGATTGTCGATCCCGTTTGCGGCAAACTCCCCTACTATCTTTTCCTGACTCGGATCTCCAAAACCCGTGCCCGTGGGGTCTCCTCCCTGGATCATAAAGCCGTTTATGACTCTGTGAAAAATAAGTCCGTCATAAAATCCTTCTTTTACAAGCTTTTCGATGTGCGCACAGGTCAGCGGCGCACAGTCAAAACGAAGCTCAAACTTAATCGTTCCGTAATCTTTGATTTTGAGAATAATCATAAATAAGTCAACCGTATTTTCCCGAACCGAGAAATCCTTTCTATAAATAAAATAAAAAATGTAAAATACGCAAGAATTAAAGCAAAAGCATATAATCTGCAAGGCAAAAGGAAAGCGTGAAAAGACGCCCGCGCCACACGCATACTTTATATCCTTTCACGCCGTCGGTTTATATTATTTTATGTTGGCAATGCTCAATGATCACTCAATCAGCTCGGGATTATAGACATAATTTCTAAGCACTATGTTGAGATTGCCGTTCTGACAACGCAGATCGTCAAGAAAATCCTTTTGGTTGACGCTGCTTTTTATAACGATATCAAAGGTCAGAACAAACATGGTCCCAAAGTTGCTCGATTTGACCTTTGCTATTTTGTGAGAAACCGTGTACTTTTCAAACACGTCCTCAAACACGCCTACATAATTGAGATTTTCGGGAACGGTGATAATGAGCAGCATACGTTCTTTTTTAGGCTCGCCAAAATGCAAAATTTCTATGAGCAAGAGAATAATCGACACAAATATAACGAGCACCACGCCCACAAGTATAAAGCCGGTACCGCATGCAAGTCCCACGGCAAGAGTCGTGAATATCAGCGCAAGATCGCGCGGATTTCCCTGAGTACTTCTGAACCTTATTATCGAAAAAGCTCCGGCAAGACTGAAGGCTCTCGCCCAGTTGTCCTGAACAAGGAATATAACTACCGAAATGACAACGGGTAAAACTACAAGCGTTATTGCCAGCCCTCTCGAATAATCGCCGTGTCTGTTCGTGAATATGTAAATAAGACTGACAACGACCCCCATAAGAAATGCCGCGCCGAGAACGATGAGCAAAAGAGAAAGCGTCATTTGCAAACCGAAAATGCTTTGTATAATTATATTCATGGCCACTAATCCTCCGATAGCGTTGTAATACTTCTTTTATTGTTTGTAATTAAATATTCGTACTCTTTGCCGTATTTTGAAAAGCTCGTGCTGAAAATTCGGTTTTCCGAAAGATAACGTGCAAGCCAAAGAGGCATTGCGTTGGGGATCTTTATCTCCATAAGGTACTTTCCCTCGGGAAGAAGCTCGTTCCCATCCAGCCCGAACTCAAACGTGGGATTTTCGCGTCTCGTCCTTATATTCCGGTCAAAGGTTACTCGAAGCTCGGGATCGTCCTTTCCGAACATGGCTATACGATCATAGGCAATGAACACCGAAGGGCGCAGCCCGGGGTACCTTTTGAACATCGCGCAAATTTCCTTTGTCACCTGCACATTCAGATAGCTGTCGTCTGCAAGCTTTGGAGGAAGATGTGTCGATATAAGCTCAAGCGCCTCTCCGTACCTCAAAACAGCTCGGCGTTTTGTAACGCACTCCTTGTACTTTTGCTTTATCTCAAAAAACACCTTGCTGTCGTTGTTCTCCGGCGGGAAATAAGAGCGAAGCCTCAATTTTTCCTTGTACAGCGGCTTATCGGTCGACCTTTCAATCAGCAGATTGTCGGGCGTGTCAAAATATACGTTAAGGAGTCCGTATACCTGCTCGCCGATGCAGTATTTGTCAAACACCATGTAGCGGTCGACAAAATCCACGATCTTTCGGTACTGCGCAACATCGAGAAGAAATTTTTTCTCATACCTTTTAAAGACAGAAATCGCTGCCAATTTAAGGATCACTCCTTTTTTAACGGCGATATTCCCCGCCGCAGTCGTTATATGTTTTCCCTTTGAAAGCAAGCCGCTATTATCAGCCCGGCTTCAAAACGCAAAAAGAGCGGGAAATGCAGACTTTCAACCTATCCTAAAAATCCTTAAAAATTCTTAAAAATCCTTAAAAAGCAATAAAGAATCGCTCGCACGCCGAAACGACGACAAAAAAGAAAACCGAAGGCCGCATGAAAACTCGACTTACCGCCCATTTTAAAACGATACCCGCATTTTTATTTTATCACACACTTTGTTTTTTGTCAATATAAAGCTTCACGCAATGTACTTTACACATATTTAAATTTACACAATCGTCATTTTTTCCTCTTTCGTGTCAGCTCAAACTACCACTGTGGCGCAAAATCAATCGGCGCTTCGCTCAAAAAAGAGGCGGGAAAAAGAAAAAACAAGGCCATGTCTTGGCATAAACCTTGCGTCGGTGTTAGAACATGTCGGTGTCTTCCCTGCAAAACGATTCCGAAAAATAAAGACGGCTCCGTTGCGCTATGCGGCAACAGGAGTAAGAATTGCCTTTATACTATTGTTTATATTGTTTGTTGTCTTTTCTTTTTTACCAGCATTCCGACAACGGCGCTTATGACGGCGAGAGCGGCGGCAGAGAGCGCAAGCATACACGATACAAAAGCGTCGGACATAAAATACGGGACAAAAAAAGTCAGCAAAATATATCACTTCCTTATTTTTAATGAGCATATAATAGCACATTATTAACACTTTGTCAATGCTTTTGCGAATTTTTTTTAATTTTTTATAAGATATTTGTTAATCGGCCGTGCATAAAACGTTAAAAATGTCAGGGTAAATGATACCCGTCAAGTCCCGCTTTTTTTATAGCTATAAATATTCTGTGACGCAGTCCCTTGTTTTCCTTCTCAAGGCCGCTTAGCATTCTTTTGACTTTTTCCCTGTCGGTTTGCTTGTCCTCGGGACAAAGGCTCTTTATAACCGGCAGTCGGTTTTGCCGGATGAAATATTCGACGTCCTTTTCGGGCGCAAGAATAAGGGGCCTTATCATCGTTATGTTCTTGCGAGAAAGATATGTTACGGGACTGAATGTGGCAAGTCTGCCTTCGTTGAAAAGGTTCATCATAAAAGTGTCTATAACATCGTCAAAATGATGCCCGAGCGCTATCTTGTTGCAGCCCATGGCTTTTGCGTTGTCGTGAAGTATTCCTCTTCTCATTTTGGCGCAGAGCGAACATGGGTTTTCCTCGCGTCGTACGTCGAAAATGATCTTTGCAAGATCGGTTTTAACTATTTTGTACTCGATCTTAAGTTCTCTGCAAAGCTCAAAAACAGGCGAAAAATCCCCACCCTCAAATCCCATATCCACGGTTATCGCGCAAATATCGAATTTTTTCGGATAAAACATTTTAAGATTCCAAAGACCGACCATCAGCGCAAGCGAGTCCTTACCGCCCGATACTCCGATGGCTATCCTGTCATCCTCGTCTATCATATCATATTCATCCACTGCTTTTCTGATATAAGAAAGCAGTCTTTTTGCATTTACAATATTCATGGCGCTCCTGCGATTTATCTGAAACAGCGCTGACATTTTCAGAATGTCAACATAAAATTATAGTAAAAAAGAGAGGTACATATATATGGCAATCAAAATTTTCATTGACCAAGGTCATAATCCCGGCAACCCGAATGCGGGAGCCGAGGGAAACGGACTCCGAGAGCAGGATTTGGTTTACGAGATCGGAGTACAGACCGCCGAGCTTCTGCGGCAAAATCCCAATTTTGAGGTCAGGCTGTCCAGAAACAGCCCCGATGAAATACTCGGCACCACCAACAGCGAAAGCTTAGCGGCAAGGGTAAACGCCGCGAACAGCTGGGGAGCGGACTATTTTATCAGTCTGCATACAAACGCGTCGACAATCCCCACCGCCTCGGGCAACGAAGCGTACGTATACAGCTATGACAGCAGAGCATACGAGCTGGCGCAAAACATCCTCGAAGGGCTTACCGAGTACACGGGCATACCCACGCGGGGCGTTTTTGAACGGCCGACTCTCTATGTCCTGCGCAGAACGGCAATGCCCGCAACACTGGTGGAGCTCGGCTTTATTACGAACGCCGCCGAGGCCGAGCTCATGTCTGAGCAGCCCGAGCTGTTTGCAACAGGCATTTACGAGGGAATACTAAATTACTTCGGGCTTGAATAGACCCTTACAGTCGGTCACTAAGAGAGGCGACACTCTGCGCGGCGCTCATTATGCCGATCTTTCCGCTTTCATAGGTAAGTCCGCCCTGAAAAAATATAGTATAGGGGGGACGGATAGGTCCGTCGGCGGAAAGCTCGATAGACGCTCCCTGAACAAAAGCGCCTGCCGCCATTATCACCTTGTCGGAATATCCGGGCATGTCCCACGGCTCGGGAGTTACAAAAGAGTCGACCGGCGAGCCGCTCTGTATACCTTTGCAGAAAGCGCGCATCGCCTCTTCGCTTCCGAGCTGTACTGCCTGTATAATGTCGTATCTCTTTTCAAGATAACCGGGCTCCACGGGGCAGCCTAATTTTTCAAAGACATACGACGCAAGATGCGCGACCTTGAGAGCCTGAGCCACGGTGTGCGGCGCATAGAAAAAGCCTTTGTAAAGATTTCGGTTCTGATCCAAACTCGCCCCGACCTCAAGTCCCACGCCGACGCTTGTGAGACGGTATGAGCAAAGACGAACAGCCTCGCACGTTCCCGCCAAATATCCGCCGCTCTCTGCCATTCCGCCGCCGGGATTCTTGATAAGAGATCCTGCGATAAGGTCCGCTCCCACAGCAGTGGGCTCTTGCGTCTGGCAAAATTCGCCATAGCAGTTGTCGACCATGACATACGCCTTGGAGCGGGCACGAACAAACCTTATCACCCGTTCTATTTCCTCAACCGAGAGAGTGCGTCTGTTCTCGTACCCCTTCGACCTTTGTATAAAGACCACCTTAACCTTATCTGTCAGCTCTTTTGCGATACCTTCAAAGTCGATCCCGCCCTCAGGCGTCATATCGACCTGTCTGTACCCGATGCCAAAATCGGCGAGCGAACCGTCCCCCGTCTTACCGTTTATTCCTATCACCTTATCAAGAGTGTCATAGGGCTTTCCCGTGACCGAGAGCAGCAGATCGCCCGGGCGCAAAAGCCCGAAAAGACCTATTGTCAGCGCATGCGTGCCGTTTAAGATACTGTGACGCACAAAGGCGGCCTCGGCCGAAAACACACTTGCATATATTTTGTCGAGCGTATCCCTTCCTCTATCGTCGTAACCGTACCCGGTACTGCCTGCAAACATCGCCTCGGATACTTTATTTTCAATAAACGCGTCCATTACCCTTTGTGTGTTGTAAAAGGCTACCTCGTCGATTTGGGTGAACACGTCCGAAAGCTCCCTCTCCGCGCTTTTTGTCAGTTTTATTATTTCATCAGTAAATCTCATTTTATTTCTCCGACGCATTTTCAACGCTTGATGTCATCATTATATAATTTACATTATTTAAGAGAATTGACCGCGTTTTTAAAGAAGTTGCCTCTTTCCATGAAATTTTCAAAGCAGTCAAAGCTTGCGCTTGCCGGAGAAAGGATAACCCTGTCTCCTCTTTTCGCGATATCGTGCGCGATACTCACTGCCTCACCGTAGTCTTTGGCCTCGTACAGCGCGGTCGTTTTCTTATCATATTCGGGACAGGACAAAAGAGCGTTTTTGATTTTTTCTTTTGTTGCGCCCGTTACAATGACCGCCTTCGCAAAGCGGCACATGGGCGGTCCCAGCAAAGTGTAGTCCAAATGCTTGTCATAACCGCCGCAGAGCAGTATAACTCTTTCGTTGAAATTGCTCAGCGCCGCTATGGTCCTTGTCGGGCTTGAGTCGATGGAACTGTTGTAATACATAACTCCGTCAAGCTCCCTGACAAATTCACAGCGATGCTCCACCCCGCCAAAACTCAAGGCAACCTCCCTTACATCGTCGGCGCCGACCCAGTCGTATGTCGCGGCGATGGCCGCCATGTAGTTTTCGACATTGTGACGTCCCGGCAGCTTAATATCCCCGACCTTGACCACTTTTTCGCCGTTACGGCAGATAAAGCCGTCCTTCTCGCAAACGCCGGTCTCAATCTCGCGTTTTGAAGAAAAAAATACCGTCTCTCCCCTCGCGCTCTTTTTCAGAGCGTTTGTAACCTCATTTTCATAATTAAGAACCGCCCTGTCCATTTTTGTTTGGTACTTTAAAATGTTTGCCTTCGCAGCAATATACTCGTCCATATCCTTGTGCCAATCAAGGTGGTTGGGCGAAACATTTGTTATAACGGCGACATGCGGAGAGCGTGTCATGGTTTGAAGCTGAAAAGAAGAAAGCTCGACGATAGCGAAATCGTCTTCGCACATTTGATCGACAAGAGGCAGCAGAGGTCTTCCTATGTTCCCTCCCAAATACACGTTTTTACCGGCCTTAGAAAGAAGCTTTGAAATTACGGTTGTAGTGGTGGTCTTTCCGTCGCTTCCCGTAACCGCGATTATTTTCGCCGGACATATTTCAAAAAAGACCTGCATTTCAGAGGTCAAGACCGCATTATTTGCCTGTGCGCGAAGTATACCCGGATAGTCCGGGCGTATACCCGGCGAACGAAAGATCACGTCGGCGTCTATTTTTGAAAGATAATCCGGCCCGAGCACCGTTTTAACACCCTTGGAGACAAGATAAGTATATGTATCTTTAAGCTTTTCGGCGCTTTTGATATCATGCACGGTAACATCCGCTCCAAAGCTCAAAAGCATGTCGATAAGCGGTCGATTTGAGAGCCCCACTCCCAGCACTGCCGTTTTTTTGTCGGACACCATGTCCCTTAGTTTATCAGTATAAGCCATACAGCACCGTCCAAACGATCATTACGATCATGATTATAAAGAATTTATGCAAAGTCTTAAATTCTGCAGCAATATTAATTATATATATAAAGTTCTGATATATCAACACCTTTTGTTGAATTTGAAGAATATTTTTTTATAGAGGGAGAAAAATATATTACGAAAATATAAAAAACTTTCAAAAAAGTGTTGACAAAACGGCTTCAATCTGCTATAATTCATAGCGCGACGAAAACTGAATACTGGGGAATTGTGTAACGGCAGCACGACAGATTCTGAATCTGTTTGTTGGGGTTCGAATCCCTATTCCCCAGCCAAGAAAAAGGCGATTGCGGCAGCAATTGCCTTTTTCCATGATGTTTGCCCTGTCGGGCAAATGATGTCGCTTCGCTAATGATGTTGCCTTCGGCAATGATGTGTGCCTGCGGGCACACGAAGGGCAAACATCGCATCATGGCGACCGCAGGGAGCCACATCATTACACCGTCAGGTGTAACATCATTTGCACGCATCGCGTGCATACATCATTGCACCGACGATACATCATTCAAAGCGGCGGCTTCGCCGAAAAATTCACAATGGAACGATATCATAAAAAATGAGGAAGTGGTTTCATGAAGGAAAATAAGCTTGCAGAGCTCTCCATGGATTTTTCGGTGGATATTATAAACCTTGTTAAAATATTAAAATCCGGCCATGAATCCATAATCTCTAATCAAATCGGCAGGAGCGGTACATCCATTGGTGCTAATATCCATGAAGCACAATATGCACAAGGTAAAAAAGATTTTATTTCCAAACTTGAAATTGCTCTAAAGGAAGCCAGTGAAACGGGATATTGGCTTGAATTGCTTTA
>CANPZU010000030.1 GCA_947588825.1 uncultured Clostridia bacterium | reverse complement strand
TTCGCAACTTAATTATACCATACCAAAGCTTGATCTTCTCTTTTTATTGGGTCATATCATTTTAACACATACATTTTTTTACTTTTCAAGCCGCGCGTAAATTCCGTGCCCTTGCCCTCGCCCTCGGCGCAAGCGCCGAGGCGCCGCTTAAGGCAGATTTTATTGCATTTACTGCATTACTGCATTACTGCATTAACCGCATTACTTCATTACTGCATTTATTGAATTAATTGCATTGATTGCCAAAAAAGCCGAAAAAGGAGAAGCCGGGGCAAATTTGCCCGAGGGCTTCTCCCTCGTTTTCGATTTTATTCGCTTTATTATTTTTATTATCTTCATTAATTAATTATTTGTTTTCCGCGCGACAGAGCGCGTCGAAGGCGCCGTCGGAGGCCGACTCCTTAGAGGGATAGGCAGACTCCGAAAAGACGCCGTCCAAAGAAAATCCCCATTTGTCCCCTCCCTTCATCGGGAAAAGCACGATTATGTGATTTCTGATTTTGAGATACGAATTTCCTTTGCCCGAGGTCCGCCACTTGCGCTTTTTGTAGTTTTCATACCGCGCGCTTCTGTTTTTAAAATCGCGCTCGCGTTTTCGGGCGGCTTCGGGGCTGCCCTCCATTCTTCCCGCGCATACGCAGCCCACTCCGAGCATTCTTTGATACTGCGGGTGCGCCATTTTGTGCACATAACGTATTATCTGATATCCGCACATCTCGCACACTCCGACCGGCTCGCAAAGATCGATAATACCCACGCAGCTCCAGCCCGAGTGCGGAACGTCGTCCCTTTTCCACAAATTATCCGTCTCGGAAAGCTTTTGCCGCAGATCGTCGCTTATTTGGTGCGCGCCCTCTTTTTGGTCGGGACTTACGCTCCCTTTCGCCTCTGACTCCTCGTAAAGCTCGGCGACAAAGCTTTGCGGGAGATCGCTTTGCTATTGTTTAGCTTGCTCTGCCGGCTCTGTCGGCTGTGTCGGTTGTGCCGGTTCTGCCGGCTCTATTTGTTCTATCGGTTTAACTGTTTTATTTTGCTCGGTTTGATCGGTCTCTTTAATATTACTTGTCCCGATTTCATCAAAGTTTTCCACCTGGATATTTTGTGGCAAAAGGGCGGGAGGGGCGTTTTGCCCTTGGCCCTTGACCGGCGCCGGATTGCCCTTTGAAAGTGCCTTGGCACTCTCAGTTTCCTTCACCTCAGGCAAGGCCGTACTCTTTTCTGCTTCGGGCGTCGGACCCTCAAGAACCCGCAAAGGCCGGCCCGACTCGCTCATGCTGCCTTGGGGCAAAGGAATAATCGTGGAAGGCTTTGCAAGCTCGCGCGCGCCGTTTTCTCTTTTTGGGCCCGAAACAAAATAATCTGCAGAAATGTTTCTCGGGCGAGGGAGCGAGTCAAAGCGCACGGTTAAGCTGTTTCTTTTTTCGTCAACGGCAATGATGACCCCGTGACCGAAGGCGTGATGCTCCACCTCGTTTCCGATATCAAGAAGGGCCGCCCTTTTGCCATCTTCAAACGGAAGAGATGTTTTTGCAATGTACGCAAAGCTCTCCTGCTCAAGCTCCTTTGAAATTTCGCCAACGCGCAGGTAGTTTTCCCTTCCGATCTCCCAAAGAAAACGCGAAGGAAGCTTTTTTATGCCGTTTTGCGAAAAGCCCTCGGAATCCATGAGAAACAGACGCCGCATTGCGCGGGTGATTGCCACATAGCAAAGCCGTCTTTCCTCCTCAAGACCCGCCTTTTTCCTCTGCTCTATCGTTTTGGCGGACGGGAATATTCCCTCCGACAGCCCTATTAAAAAGACCACGGGAAACTCCAGTCCTTTTGATGCGTGAACGGTCATGAGCTTTACGCAGTCCCTGCCCTTTTCCTCGTCCTCCGAGGACTGGAGCGCTATCTGCTGCAAAAATTCGCAAAGAGTCAGATTTTCGCCGAAATTTTTTTCAAACTCGTCGGCGACGCGCTTGAACTCCGCCAGATTTTCAAGACGTTCCTCGTCTCCGAGCTCTCTTATATAGCTTTCGTATCCCGACTGCGCGCACACCTTTTCCACTATCTCGGATATGCGCGCGCTTTTTGCAAATTCTCTTGTTTCGTTCACAAGATTTATAAGCCCTTTGATATCGCTTTGGCTGAAGGGAGAGTCCGACTCTCTCTCGCACAAAAGGGCAAACAGGCTTTTATCTTTTCCGCTCTCCTCTTTAAGCGCCTCAAGACAGGCAAGCTTACTCCTGCCGAACCTGCGCCTTGGCGTGTTGACTATCCGTTTAAACGCGATATCGTCGTCATAGGCTATAAGGCGCAGATAGGCGATAATATCCCGCACCTCCATACGGCTGTAAAATTTCACGCCCCCGTATATCTCGTACGGAATCCCCGATTCGACAAGCTTTTTTTCAACGGCGCGGGAGAGAAAGCCCGAGCGGTAAAGGATCGCAAAATCCGAATAGCTAAGGCCGCTTTCACGGCGAATGTCCCTTATCGTGTCGGTTATCCTGTTAACCTCCTCGGCATCGCTGCCGCTGTGAAAGTGCACGACGGGCGCGCCGTTTGTCAAGTCGGTGTAAAGATCCTTTTTTATTCTAAGCTCGTTTTTGTCAATAAGCGTGTTGGCGCAGCCGAGTATCTCGGGCGTAGAACGGTAATTTCGGTTTAAAAACAGCGTGTTTACCGGCGCGTGGGTCTTGTCAAAATCCACAAGCAGCATGACGTCCGACCCTCGCCACTCGTATATGTTTTGGTCGGGATCCCCGACTATCATGAGGTTTTGATATCCCGCGCTCAGAATGTCGACAAGACGCATCTCGCGTCTTGAGCTGTCCTGAAACTCGTCGACCTGTATGTAGTTCAGGCGATCCTGCCACTTGCCGCGAAGCTCCTCGTCGTTTATGAGAAGATAGAGCGCAAAGTTCATAAGATCGTCAAAGTCAAGCGCGTATATAGCCTTCTGCTTTTGCATGAATTCTTCCATTATTAAGTCGTCAAGCGTGCTGATATCGGGCATTATGGGGCATTGTGAGGGGGAACACATGCGCTCCACATAAGACAGCTCGGACTTGAATGTCCCTATCCTTTTCAGCATGCTCTCAAAGCTTGCGTAATCGAGCTTCAGCTCGTGCCTTTGGTATATCTCCCCGAGCAGCTCCTTTTGGCGGGTCGGATCCAGTATGTCAAATCCCCTGTTCAGAAAGAGTTTTTGCGGATCTTCTCTGAGCAGACGCGCGCAAAAGCCGTGATATGTGCATATAAGAGAGGTGTCATACTCGGGACCGATAAGCGCCCTTATGCGTCGGCGCATCTCGCCTGCCGCCTTGTTCGTGAAGGTAACGCACAAAATATTGGCGCTGTCTATCCCGTAATCCTTGACAAGATAGGCGTACCTGCTGACAAGCAGCTTGGTCTTGCCGCTGCCGGCGCCCGCTATCACACGCACATACCCCTCGGTGGCGCGCACCGCCTGCGATTGCTTTTCATTGAGATTTTCAAATATGCTCTCCAAGTCTCACCTTTTTACACTTTCTTTGCCTTTTTTACAAACGCCGTTATATTATTATAATAAATGTTAGCATACAAATACGCCTTTGTCAAGCGCTCTGAACGCAAAAACGAAAATATGTTCGAAAATCCGTTCTCGCAAGACTCTCCGGCGCGCCTTTACCGCGCTCAAAAACAAACCGATATCCGCCCCTGTGCCATAGGCGGCCGAGTGAATATCCGTGAAAAAAATCAAGTTTTTTTTCGCAACTCATTGACAAAAGGTCTGCAATATGATATTATTAATTAACAAAAAAGTAACAATGGAGGTTTTTCAGTATGAGCAAAAAATGCACAGTCTGCGGCAGTGAACTGAATGACGACGATGTAGTTTGCACAAACTGCGGCGCAAAGCAGGAAAGCGCGCCTGCGGCAAGCTCTTCATCCAACTCGGGAATTTCCGAAAAAGCTAAAAAATTTGCGGGCAAAACAGAGGACGCCGCGAAAAATTACATCAAAAAGGCGCAAAAGGATCCTAAGGTTCTCGCCGTCGGAATCGGCGCGGTCGCAATCGTACTTGTTCTTTTGATCCTTATCATCTCCCTTATCGCCGGAAGCGGAGCATACAAAAAAGCAATCGGAAATTACATTGACGCGACTTTCAGAGGCAAAGAAAACAAGATTGAAAAATGCGCGCCCGATGAATATTGGGACTACATAAAGGAAAACTCGGACATCAAGATCTCGGATGTGACAAAGAACTACAAAGACGAGTATTACGAAGATTTAGTCGACGCGCTCGAGGAAGAGTACGGCAGCAATCTGAAATTCAATTACAAGATCACCGACAAGGACGAAGTGTCCGAAAAGATCCTTGACGAGATTAAGGACTCCCTTAAGGCCAACTACGATATACAAAGGAAAAAGGTCACAAAGGCATATGAGCTTGAAATCGAGATTAAAATAAAGGGCAAGGACGACGACGACACCAACGATGCCGAAATGATCGTGGCCAAAATTGACGGAAAATGGTACGCGCTTACCCCGGATTACGACTTTGCGATAGAGTTTCTTACTAGAAGTATCGCCAATGCGGCTAAAGAGCCCTCCGATAATTAATTAATTTAATAATCATAACACAGACCGGCGCGGCTCATCTGTTTTCGGATGAGCCGCGCCGCTTCTATACGCCGCAAAAGGCTTTAATTTTAAGCTTTTATTTAAAAAAAGGGCGGGATTATTGTTCTGATTCTGACACGCCGTCGAGGGTACCGTCTTTGACGAGTCTGTTTCTCATTTGCGACGGAGTACAGCCGAACTCCTTTTTAAACACTCCGCTGAAATACGAGGGAGAGGAAAATCCCGAAGCGTAAGCGATATCCTCAAGAGAATAAGAGACGTATTTTATAAGATTGGAGGCGTATTTAAGTCGTGTCAGGCCAAGATAACGGCTGAAGGTTATACCAAGCTCTTTGACAAAAAGGACGCCCAGGTAATTAGTTGATACGGCGGCCTTTTCGGCGACCTCCTTAAGACTCAAGTCTCTTTTAAAATTGTGTTGGATATAGGCGACCGCCCTCATTATGGCGGTGCTCTTTTGCCCGCTCTCGCTTTTACCGATCTCAAGGGAGCGCAGAAAGCTTATGAGCATATACTCAAGAAGGACCTTTAAAGCGTTCTCCCGCATGGGCATATTCGAAGAAAACTCACTCAAAAGGAGCGCGAGGACCCTTTCGATCCGTTCAAATTCGCCGTCTGAAAACCTCACCACAGTGGCGCTTTTGCTCTCGCTGATCTTGCGGATAATGTCCCAATCCACCGAGGTGACGCCAAAGGATACGGTATACATCTCGGCGTTTTCGGCGGTCAGCTTATGATAATCCTCGGGAGTGACAAGGTAAGCGCAGCCGCGGGAAACCTTGACCGTTTTACCGTTCACCTCATAAGCGCCCTCTCCCGAGCAGATTATCTCAAGCTCGTAAAAATCGTGCCAATGCCGAATGCTCTCGCCCGTGTAAATTTTATGTACTATATCGACGGCGGTATCGCCCAGCACCTCTCTGCCATCGAGCAGATAAGGTCCCGTGTTGTTTTTCCTTGACATAAATTATCCCTTTGCGGTCTGTCCGCGAAGCTCACAGGAGCCTGATCCCGGCCTTTTCGCACTCGCGAACCGTGTTTTCATCCCATATGCTGCACTGAACCTGACCGATGTGAGCGCAGCCCATAAGGTACATACAAAGCCTTGACTGTCCTATTCCGCCGCCGATTGTCAAAGGCAGCTCGTCATTTAAAAGCATTTTATGAAACGGCAGCTTCGCTCTTTCCTCGGCGGACGCGGCCTTAAGCTGCTTTGCGAGCGAGTTTTTATCCACTCTTATACCCATGGAGGAGATTTCAATCGGGCGCTCGAGCAGCTCGCTGTAAAAGATTATATCGCAGTTGAGCTCCCAGTCGTCGTAATCGGGGGCCCTTCCGTCATGCGGCTTGCCGTTTGAAAGAGGCGCGCCGATCTGCATCAGGCAAAGGGTGTTGTGGTCTTTTACAAACTCTTTTTCCCTTTGCGCGGGGGAAAGGTCCGGGTAAAGCGACTCAAGCTCTCTCGTGCTCACAAAGGTTATATTCGGAGAAGGCTTTATATCTATCTCGGGAAAGCTCTCGCGCAGCGCCGCCGACGTGCGGCAGACGGCGTCGACTATTATTTGCACCGTGCTTTTTAAATACTCCGTATTCCTCATTTCGGCGCTTATCACTTTTTCCCAGTCCCACTGATCGACATATACCGAGTGGAGATTGTCAAGCGCTTCGTCCCTGCGTATGGCGTTCATATCGGTGTAGAGCCCTTTGCCAAGCGAAAAGCCGTACTTTTTAAGCGCGAGGCGCTTCCATTTTGCAAGCGAGTGCACCACCTGCGCGTCCGGGCAGGAGATGGCGGGAATGTCGAAGGAGACGGGGCGTTCCACTCCGTTAAGATCGTCGTTGAGTCCCGAACTCCCTTCCACAAAGAGGGGAGCGGATACCCTTTTCAGATTCATGGCGCTTGAAAATTTGCTCTCAAAGGTCTTTTTTATAAATTCGATCGCTCTTTGAGTCTTATAAGCGTCAAGCCTTGGCGAATATCCCTTTGGTATGTATAAGCTGTTTTCCATAACGGTGTTTCATCCTTTCGGCGGCCGGAAAAGCGCCGGCCTTGCGGTTTTGAATTTTATTTTTACTGTTAATACTAATTATATTGCCGTAGGCTCGAACGGTCAGCAAAAGAATCGCAAAAAAGAAAAACCGTCCGCTCGGCGCGCCGCATAAGGCGCATACGTTTAAGCATATTTTTAAATTTTACTTGATTATAACACAAAAGGCCCCCATATTTCAATAGTCTGTCGGATAAAAGTGGCGAAGATCGGGAAAAACTCAAAAAAACATTGACTTTTACTCATTATAATGCTATTATATAAATATTAAATCTTAAATCGCCACGGGAGGACGCCATGCTTTTACTTAACCTTGACAGAGAATTCAGAGATTTGAAAATCAGAGCGGCGGATAACGGATTATACGGTATATCGGGCGACGAGCTCGGCAAAAAATATATAAAAGCCAAAAGAGGAGACGTGCAGAGCCAGCTGGAAATTGCAAACCTCTATCTGACTCTTGAGGACGAGGAAAGGGCCTTCAAGTGGTTTTTAAAAGCCGCCGCGGCCGAAAACCCCGAGGCGGAGTTTGCGATTTCGGACATCATAATGAAAAACAAAAGCCTTGCCATAGAGGACGACGACGGTTACTCGAGCTTTTACGAGGATCCCGAGCCCTGGCTGCGCCGCGCATGGGAACACGGAAAGGTCGAGGCGGCCGCGCGAATGGCGAAGATCATTGTTTGTTCGCCCTTCCCGGACAGGGATAAAGCCGCTTACTGGTACGAAGCCTCCTATCAAAAGGGAGGGGAGTGCGATCACAACTTCCTTGCAAACTACCTGCTTGAAAAAGGAGACAACGCCGCCGCGCTGCCTCACTTAATAAAGGATTACGAGGAGACAAAAAACATCTCCTCTGCCCTCAAGGCGGCCGACCTGCTCTCTCAAAGCACAAATGAAGACGACATAAAGACGCTAAGAAGGCTGCTTTGTGACGCGGCGGCCTCAAAAGAGCTCAATAACTGCGAAAGCTATATCCATCTTGCAAGGGCAAACGAGGCGCTTGGCGAACACGCCGCCGCTTACGAAAGCTATAAAAGGGCGTTCGAGCTTACCGATATTGCCTTTGACCGAAAGACCTATGACATGCTCGCCCAAAAGCTTGGCGACATATGCTTTGAAGGGCTTGGCAGAGAGCAGAGCTATTTTGACGCGGTATCATACTATGAAAAGGCGGATACGCTGACAAACGAGAGCTCAAAGCGCAATTTTGCCGAATGCAAATACAACGGCCTCGGAACTCAAAGAAGCGTCGAGGACGCCGCGATGCTCGGCCATCCCGAGGCGCTTTACAAAATGGCAAAGGAGAATCCCGAAAAACAGGACCTGCTTTTTGCCGCCGCCTCGAAGGGATACGCTCCCGCGCAGCTTGACCTTGGCATGAAGTGCTACGAGAACGAGCAGTACGAACAGGCGATTCTTCACCTGCTGCCCGTCAGCCACGAGTACAAGGAAAGCGTCCCTCACACTCTCGGGGTGTGCTTTGCCAAAACGGGCAAGCCGACCGAGGCGCTGAGATGGTTTGAGATATGCGCCGCCGAGGGCGACCCTGAAGGAGCGTATTACGCGGGAATGTTTTACTCAATGGGCCTCGGAACTCAAAAAAACGAAAAAAAGGCCTTTGAATACTATAAAATCGCGGCCTCGGGCGGCAGTGCCGACGGAGCATTCGAGCTTGGGATGTGCCTTAGAAACGGCGTGGGCTGCGTCAAGGACTTTGAGCGGGGCATGAAGTTCATTTTAGCCGCGGCGGAAAACAAAAGCGCGGCGGCGATGCTTGAAATGGGCAACTGCAAGCGCCTCGGCTACGGCACCGAGCAAAGCAGACAAGAGGCCATTGAGTACTATAAAAAATCGGCCGAGCTCGGCTTCGAGAGCGCCCTTTATCAAATGGGTTTTCTTTGCGAGGTGGGCTATATCACCGGCCAAAGGGACCCCGAGGCGGCCCTTCAATGGTACAGTAAATGCCGCGAAGGCTTTAAGGATGTGAAAAAGAGAATTTCCTCCTGTGAGACCGAAATTTCAAGAAGCTCGCGATAACAGGATAACAGATAATAACAGATAATAAACAAAACGGCGGATAAAACGCACGCTCTTTTCAATTTTCAAAGCAAAAAAGCTAAAAAAGTTTTATGATCAAAAGACCCGCAGCGATACATCTGATTACGAAAGGACAAAGACAAATTGAAACGCACCGAGATAAAAGAACTATTCGAAAACACCGAAAAATTTGCAAATACTAACGTTACCGTGTGCGGTTGGTGCAGGACGATACGCTCCTCCAACGCATTCGGCTTCATAGAGCTCAACGACGGAAGCTGCTTTAAAAATCTTCAGGTCGTTTTCGAAGCCGATAAGCTCGAAAACTACAAAACTATCGCAAAGCAAAACGTCGGCGCCTCTCTTGTGGTAAACGGAACGCTTTTCCTCACTCCCGAGGCAAAGCAGCCGTTTGAGCTTAAGGCGAAAACCGTTAATATAGAAGGGACGTCCTCCCCCGATTACCCGATGCAAAAAAAAGGACAGTCGCTTGAATTTCTGCGCACAAAGCCGCATCTGCGCCCGAGAACCAACCTCTTTTCGGCGATCTTCAGAGTCAGAAGCAGAGCGGCGCAGCTTTTGCACGCCTTTTTTGCCGAGAACGGCTTTGTTTATGTGCACACGCCCCTTATAACCACCAGCGACTGCGAGGGCGCGGGCGACATGTTCCGGGTCACAACGCTCGATTTAAACGACGTCCCGAGGACAAAGGAGGGGCAGGTCGATTTCACAAAGGACTTCTTTTGCAAATCGGCAAATCTCACCGTCTCCGGCCAGCTCAACGCCGAAGCCTTTGCCATGGCATTCGGCAAGGTTTACACCTTCGGTCCGACCTTCCGCGCCGAGCGCTCCAACACTCCAAGGCACGCGGCAGAGTTTTGGATGCTCGAACCCGAGATTGCCTTTGCGGATCTTGAAGACGACATGGCGCTTGCCGAAAGTATGCTCAAGTACGTCATAAAAGGTCTGCTTCGCGACTGCCGCGACGAGCTTGAGTTTTTCAACCTGAGAGTTGACAAGGGACTTCTTGAAAGACTTGAAAACATCGTTTCCTCCGACTTCGGAGTCATAACCTATGAAGAGGCGATTAAAAAGCTCGCCGAGAGCGGCGAGAGCTTTGAATACCCCGTCGGATGGGGGTACGACCTGCAAACCGAGCACGAGAGATACCTCACCGAAAAGGTTTTCGGCCGCCCGGTCTTTGTGACCAACTGGCCAAAGGAGATAAAAGCCTTTTACATGCGCCTCAACGACGACGGCAAAACGGTCGCCGCGGTCGACCTGCTCGTCCCCGGAGTGGGAGAGCTTATCGGCGGAAGCCAAAGAGAGGAACGCTCAGACTATCTTGAGCGAGCCCTTGAAAATTTCAAGCTTGACAAAGAGTCTTACGCCTGGTACACCGAGCTGCGAAAATTCGGAGGCACAAAACACGCGGGATTCGGCCTCGGCTTTGAACGGCTTATAATGTACGTCACCGGGATGTCAAACATACGCGACGTAGAAGCGTTCCCGAGAACCACCGGCAACGCGGAATTCTGATCCTTACGGGAGGTTTTGCTTTCACATGAAAAAATATTGCGACATGACAAAGAACGAGCTGCGGCGCGAGCTTGAGTCTCAGCTTAAAATATACGACTCTTATAAAGCGCTCTCCCTTTGCCTTGACATGTCAAGGGGAAAGCCCGACATAAATCAACTGAACCTCACCGAAAACATGCTGGGCATACTGAGCAGCTCCGACCAGTGTGTGCTGAGCGGCGGTCTTGACTGCCGTAATTACGGCCTGCTGGACGGAATCCCCGAGGCAAAGCAGCTCTTTGCCGATATACTGGAGGTCCCGAGGGACAATATTATCGTCGGGGGAAATTCTTCTCTTAACATAATGTACGACACTGTGGTAAGGTGCATGCTGTACGGCAGTTTAAAAAGCTTTGCGCCTTGGGTAAAGCAGGAAGGCAGGATAAAGTTTCTCTGCCCTGTCCCGGGATACGACAGACATTTCGGCATCTGCGCCTCGCTCGGTATTGAGATGATAAACGTGCCAATGACAGAGCTTGGACCCGACATGGAAACAGTCGAGCGGCTGGTATCAGAGGACCCCATGATAAAAGGCATATGGTGCGTCCCCAAATACTCAAACCCCATGGGGATAACTTACTCGGAAGAGACGGTGCGCCGCCTTGCCCGACTCAAGTGCGCGGCGCCTGATTTTCGCATATTTTGGGACAACGCCTACGCGGTGCACGACATATACGAAAACGAGGGGGACGTGCTTGCCAACATCTTCGATCTTGCAAAGGAAGCGGGAAATCCCGACATAGTTTACATATTCACCTCCACCTCGAAAATTTCCTTCCCCGGCTCCGGCATATCGGCAATCGCCGCGAGCACGGACAACATAAACCACATAAAGTCGATAATGACCTATCAGACGATAGGCTGCGACAAGCTCAACATGCTGCGCCACATACTCTATTTTAAAAACGGAGAAGGCATAAGGGCGCACATGAAAAAGCACGCCGCGCTGCTTCGTCCGAAATTCGATATGGTGCTCGGTATTTTTGAAAGTGAGCTTGATAAGCTGAGCATCGCCAAATGGACAAAGCCGAAGGGAGGATACTTTATAAGCTTTGATATCACTTGCGGCAGCGCAAAAAGGGTATTCGAGCTTGCCGCTTTATGCGGAGTGACTCTTACAAAGGTCGGAGACACCTTCCCTTACGGAAAAGATCCAAACGACTCCAACTTGAGAATCGCCCCCTCTTATCCTCCGATAAACGAGCTTGAAACGGCGACGAGAGTCCTTTGCTGCTGCGTGAAAATCGCCGCGCTGGAGCGCCTTTTGGACAAATAATTAGTAATTAATGAAAGAATGTAAGGTAAGTTAAGGAAGCGTCAAAAGAAAAAATGAAAGAAAATTGCTACGACGCGGGAGAGACCGACGTAATTGTGATAGGCGCGGGACACGCGGGAATCGAGGCCGCAATGGCCGCCTCAAAGCTCGGACTGAGCGTGATTTTGTTCACTCTCAGCAACGACGCCGTCGGCAACATGCCCTGCAACCCGTCTATCGGGGGCAGCGGCAAGGGACACCTTGTTTTTGAAATCGACGCGCTGGGCGGACAAATGGGACTTGCCGCCGATAAGGTCACCCTGCAAAGCCGGACCCTGAACCTCGGCAAGGGTCCGGCCGTGCATTCAAAAAGGGTTCAGGCCGACAGAGGCGTCTATCGCGACTACATGAAAAGTCTGCTTGAAAATCAAAAGGGCCTCACCCTGCGTCAGGGCAGGATAATCGATATCGATTTTGACGGGCGGGACGGTTCCGTCAAGGGAGTTCTCACCTCTCAGCGCGCCTATTGGCACTGCCGCGCGGTTATAATATGCACCGGCACCTATCTTTCCTCGCGCACGATAACGGGAGAGACTATCGAGCTTTCGGGGCCTGACGGCATGCGCAGCGCGCCCGAGCTCTCGGCTTCCCTTGCAAGGGCGGGAATACGCCTGATGCGCTTTAAAACGGGCACTCCGCCGCGCATTCACTCGGACAGCATCGATTACAGCCGCCTTGAGCTTCAGGAGGGAGAGCGTTTCATACTTCCTTTTTCCTGCCGTACAAGCGAGGACGCCTTTGAAAATTTCAAACAGCTTCCCTGCTATATAGCGTACACAAACGAAAGAACTCATGAGATAATAAGAAACAACCTCGACAAAAGTCCCCTTTACAGCGGCGTCATCGAAGGGGTCGGCCCCCGCTACTGCCCGTCTATTGAGGACAAGGTCGTCCGCTTTGCCGACAAATGCCGCCATCAGCTCTTTGTCGAGCCCTGCGGAAAGAACACAAAGGAAATGTACCTTCAGGGCTTTTCCTCCTCCCTTCCCGAAGAGGTGCAGCTTGAAATGCTGCACTCGATAAGCGGCTTTGAACACGCGGTAATGATGCGCACCGCCTACGCCATAGAATACGACTGCGCCGACCCGACCCAGCTCTACCCGACTCTTGAATTTAAGGATCACCCCGGCCTTTACGGCGCGGGACAGTTCAACGGCAGCTCGGGCTATGAGGAGGCGGCCGCTCAGGGACTTATCGCCGGCATAAACGCCGCGATGAAGCTTCTTTCCCGTCCGAGCGTGATACTGCCAAGGGAAAGCTCTTATATCGGCACGTTGATAGACGACCTTGTGACAAAGGGTACCGCCGAGCCGTACCGAATAATGACAAGCAGAAGCGAATACCGTCTGCTGTTGCGTCAGGACAATGCAAGAGACCGCCTCACTCCTATCGGAAGGGCGGCGGGCCTTGTGGGAGATACCGAATATGAGGACTTTCTTCTATACCAATATCAGACAAAAGAGGAAACAAAACGCCTTGAAGACACCTTCATCTTGCCGGACTCGGGCATAAACGACCTTTTGTGCAGACTCGGCATGGACCCGATATCAAATAAAATATCTCTTGCCGATCTTCTGCGCCGCCCGCATATAGATTATGAGGACCTGTCCGCCTTTGACCCCGACCGACCGAAGCTCAAACGGCGGGTAATTTCCGTCGTCCAAACCGAGATAAAATACGAGGGATATATAAAAAGGCAGCAAAAGGAGGTCGCCCGAAGGCAAAAGCTTGAGCGCATACCTATTCCCCCTGATATCGACTACAATAAAATAGCGGGACTGAGAATCGAGGCAAGGCAAAAGCTCAGCCTCCTTCGACCGACAAGCATCGGACAGGCAAGCAGAATATCGGGCGTGTCTCCCGCCGACATTTCGGTGCTGATTATACGTCTTTCCTCAAGAGAAAGAAGCAGACAGGAGAATAAAACACAATGAGCGCGCTAAAAGAGATAATAATAAACACCCTTGTCGACGCGCTCCTTCCCCTCGGACTGCAAAATCTTTTGACCGACGCGGCCCTTGACAAGCTTACCCGACTTTTTTACATGCTTGAGACGGCAAATAAAACGACAAATATTACGGCAATCGACGACCCCCGCGGGGTTGCTCTGCGTCATTTTGCCGACAGCATCACCCTCTCGCCCCTTCTGCCACAAGGGGCAAAGGTTATCGACGTCGGCTGCGGCGGCGGCTTTCCCTGCCTGCCGCTGGCGATCGTGCGGCAAGACCTTTCATTTGTCGCCCTTGATTCAATCTCTAAAAAGCTGAAATTTGTCGATGACGCGGCGCGCGAGCTTTCTCTTGATGTTATCACACTCAACTCAAGAGCCGAGGAGGCCTCTCGCACCGAAAAGCACCGGGAAATGTACGACGCGGCAATCTCACGGGCAGTGGCAAAGCTCAATATCCTTGCGGAGCTCTGCCTTCCCTTTGTGAAAATCGGAGGAATTTTCACGGCAATGAAGGGCCAAAACGCCGACATGGAGCTTAATGAGGCAAAGAAC
The DNA here is from genome assembly GCA_947588825.1 of uncultured Clostridia bacterium. GTDB lineage: Bacteria > Bacillota > Clostridia > Oscillospirales > CAG-272 > CAKSQF01. The sequence continues at coordinate 17,782 of CANPZU010000030.1, read as the reverse complement.
GCCATATCTGCGGCGGGAGCATGTGTCGAGAACCTCTCCCGCTTTACTCTCCTTGAGGCGGGCGAGCGCGTCCTTGTGAGCGCGCGAAAAATTTCCCCCACCCCAAAGGAGCTTCCCCGCCCCTTCGCCCGTATAAAGAAAAAGCCGCTTTGACGGCATCCGACCTATCCTATAATATTATTACATATCAAGCACATCAAACAGGAGGAACAACACCGACAATGAGGATTCTTGTTGCGGAGGACGAGCGCGATCTCAACCGCATAATCGCGCAAAAGCTTACAAGCGACGGCTACAGCGTCGACTGCTGCCATGACGGCGAAGAAGCCATAAATATCCTCTCGTATACCGATTACGACGCGGTCATTCTCGATATCATGATGCCGAAGGCGGACGGTTTTGCCGTGCTTTCCTACCTTAGAGGCAAAGGCATTCGTACCCCCGTGCTCTTTCTCACCGCAAGGGACGCGATTGAGGATCGGGTAAAAGGCCTTGACCTTGGCGCTAACGACTACCTTGTAAAGCCCTTCTCCTTTGACGAGCTTTCGGCAAGACTGCGCGCCATGACCAGGGTCTCCTTCGGAAACACAAACAACCTGCTGAAAGTCGCCGACCTGACTCTTGATACCGCCGCCCGCAAGGTCACAAGAGCGGGCAGGGAAATAAAGCTCTCCGCCAAGGAGTACGCCTTGCTTGAATATCTGATAAACAATAAGGGCATCGTCCTCTCAAGAGAAAAAATAGAAAACCATATATGGAATTTTGATTACGAGGGAGGCACCAACGCGGTTGACGTCTATATAAGCTACCTTAGAAAAAAAATAGACGGCGATTATAAAACAAAGCTTATTCACACCGTCCGCGGCAGCGGCTATGTGATCAGAGAGGAAGACGAGGACGCAAATAAATGAAACACCTCTCCATTCGCTTTAAAATCACCTGCTGGTTCACCGTGGCGCTGGCGCTTATCGTCGTCTTTACTCTTTTTTTTACCGTATATATAAACTACCAGGTAAATCAAAAGGAAATAAGAGACAGCCTTTGCTCGGCGGTCGATGAAAACACGGTCGAAATCGAGTTTTACAACAACATCGACGGCATAGACATCGCCGCCTCTCCCGACCGCTTTGTAAACTACAACGGCGGTTTTCTAAGAATAGACAATGACTTTCTGAACGAGGTCAACGAGGTCTACACCGCCCTGTACAGCTCCGATATAACTCTGATGTACGGCGAAAGCCCCATATCAACCGACGTTGTAAATCTGCCCTTTACCGACTATAAGATTAACAAGGTTACAACTGACGGGACAACCTACTACGTCTTTGACCGCAAGCTCACCGACAAGGGCCTTGAAGATTTGTGGCTGCGCGGAGTGGTGTCCAGCGAAAGAGGCGCCGACAGAAGCGACACCGTGATGCGCCTTTCCTTTGTGGTGCTTCCCCTTCTCGTGCTTATCGCCTCGGTAGGCGGATACGTGCTTGCCAAAAACGCCCTGCGCCCCATTCAAAAAATTGCCGAAACCGCCGACAAAATAGGCAGCAAGGGAAACCTTAAGGAGAGAATAAACCTCGGAAAGGGCAACGACGAGCTTCACCGCCTTGCAAACTCCTTTAATGAAATGTTCGACAAGCTGGATAACGCTTTTGAAACGGAACGCCGCTTTATTTCCGACGCTTCACACGAGCTGCGTACCCCTATATCGGTAATATGCGCGCAGTGCGAATACACCCTTGATAAGGACAGGTCCCCCGAGGAATACAAGGACGCGCTTTTTGTCATTGAAAGACAAAGCCGCAAAATGTCAAGACTGATCAACCACATGCTTGACTTCACAAGACTTGAGGTCAGTCCCGAACGGTATGTAAAGGAGGATGTAAATCTCTCCCTTTTGACCCTCTCGCTTTGCGAGGATATGGCGTTAATAAAAGATAAAAATATAACCCTGACAAGCAGTATCGAAGAAAACGTCCACTGCCTCGCAAACGCCGAGCTCCTTTCAAGACTTATAACCAACCTTATAAGCAACGCCTACCGCTACGGAAAGGAAAACGGAAGCATATTTGTAAAGCTTCAAAAATTCGAAGGCAAAACAGAGCTTTCGGTTGCCGATGACGGAATCGGCATCGAGCGCAAGGAACTTGAAAAAATATTTGTCCGTTTCTATCAGTCGGACAACTCGCGAAGCGGCGAGGGCATGGGCCTCGGTTTGGCAATGGCAAAGGAAATCGCAAAATTCCACAACGGAACGATTCGTGTGGAAAGCGAATTAAATAAAGGAAGCGTTTTCACGCTGACCCTGCCGCTTTGACGCTTCTTGACTCTTTTTTTATTTATCTTTTAAGACTTATTTGAAGAAAGAGCATTAACTACAATTGAAATAAAATATTTGTCAACATTTATGCTTTGAAAATTAATTAAAGATATCGATTTTTTTTTGAATACAATTCTCATTGGTGGAATGAGATATCTCAAGTAGTTGAAAAAGTGTTTCGAGATATTGAAGATTATGAAAATTTTGAGAAAAATGTACGTTTAGCATTATTATAAAGATATGGTATAAAAAAATTATGTTTTTACAATAAAAATTTAGAAGGAGATCTAAAAATGTCAGTAAATGTTATTGTTGGAGCACAATGCGGCGACGAAGGAAAGGGTAAGATAGTTGATTACATTTCTCAAAAAAATGATGTAATTGTTCGTTTTCAGGGAGGGGATAATGCCGGGCACACAGTTGTGAATCATTACGGTACATTTAAGTTGCATCTTATTCCTTGTGGTATTTTTAATTCTAATGCAATTAGCTTAATAGGAACTGGCACAGTTGTTAATCCGAACGTTTTGTTGAGCGAAATAGAGCAGGTGCGCTCTGCCGGCGTAAATATCAATAATTTGCGAATCTCAGATCGTGCTCATGTTTTAATGCCATATCATAAGGATTTGGATGCACTGAAAGAACAAGATAATTCTACTACTCATCATATTGGAACAACAAAGCGCGGGATAGGTCCGGCATATGCAGATCGTGCAAATCGTATTAACATTCGATTTGGAGACTTAAAAAATCCAAGCTATATTAAGCAGACCTTGCAGAGTATTATTCCACAAATAAATCACCAATTGCAATATTTGGGTGGGAATATATATGATGTTGAAACTCTTTGTGATTTGTGCAATGATTGGTATCAAAAATTGAAATATTATATTATTGACAGCTTAGATTTTGTTCATAGTAAATTAAATGAGGGCAAAAACATTTTGTTTGAAGGTCAGTTGGGTGTTATGAAAGATTTAGATTTAGGAACATATCCTTATGTAACATCTTCAAATCCTATTGCTGCATACGCGGCGGTTAGTTCCGGAATTCCCGTAAAAAAGATTACTAAAATAACAGGGGTAGCAAAAGCCTTTTCGAGTCAAGTCGGAGCCGGACCTTTTCCAACTGAAACAGATGATTTAATTTTTGATTCATTGCGGGGAACTGGTCAGAACATTGATGACGAATTTGGAGCAAGGACTGGACGTCCCAGACGTTTGGGATGGTTGGATATACCAGTTCTCAAATTTGCAAATATGATTAACGGATTTGATGAATTGGCTATATGTAAATTAGATAAATTAGATTACTTTGAGAAAATTAAAATTTGTTCTGCTTACGAGTATGAAGGTAAAATAATAAAATCGTTTACAAATACAACGATATTGGAGAGGGTTAAACCGATTTATGAGACCTTACAAGGTTGGCAAACAACAACAACTAATATTACTAATTTTGAGGAATTACCCCAAAATGCGAAGAAATATATATACCGTATTGAAGAATTAGTTGGCGTGCCAGTAAGGTATATTGGTGTTGGACCATCTAGAAACGATATTATTCTTCGTTAGATTGTTGGTGTTATTGGTGAAGAAGGGGGAGTTTGGGGATTGGACTCTGTTTCGTTTGATGTTGTGGAAAATAAATACAATCAGAATAGAAGTTCTCCGCAAATAGTAGTTTCTGATATATTGAAATCATTGAGCAGTGAGTTTCCGACATTATATGTATCATTGGAAGAACTGAATATATTGGGGCAGATGGTATTCAATATGAGTATATTAGGCATAAAGTTTTACGGAAATACAATAAGAAAGCACAAGAACCGGGTCTTCCATTTGAACAACAATTATTTATTGATTAATTTATTTGAGTGTTTATTGAGAATCTTTAAAAATCAAGACCCGCTCACAAGATGCCCTGCTCCCCCTGAAGGCAAAAGCGCTTTTGCCTTCAGGGGGATTTTCTGCCGCAAATTGAAAAACACCTTGATACAGGCCCCCTTTACGGCACTTTATACAGTCTTTTATAGCCCTTTTACTGCTCTTTATACGGCCCTTTGATATCCTTTGCACGCCTTTTAAAAAAATTTTAATTTTTTTATGGTTTTAATGTTATTTTAATCTTGACAGGATATAATTAAGGCACAACAAACAAAGAAGCACAAAAAACAAATCAAAAACAAACCCAAAATCTAAAATCTGAAATATAATATTAAGAAAGGAAAAACCCTTTAGCTCTTAAATAAAAAAGAGCAAAAGGCAAGGGTAACTGCTATGACAGGTATCAAGAAACTGTTTGAAACACCGAAAAAAGCCGCCGTAACAATTATATGTATCATCGCCGTAATCTCCGCTATGGGACTGTGCGGTGCGTTCGCGGCAGGAGCCATTGCTCAAAACTCCTCGATAGGAGAAGACCACGCCCAAAACTTCGCTTTCGCGGACGCCGGTATTGACCCCGCCGCCGCACAAAATGTGCGCGTGGATTTTGATTACAAACACGGACAGTTCGTATACGAGGTCGAATTTATTGTCGACGGAACCGAATACGAATATCTCATCAAAGCCTCCGACGGCTCCGTAGTCAAAAAGGAAGTCGAATTGACCAAAAACCCAAACGACAAAATAAGCGCAACCCTGACCCCCGACCAGGCAAGAAATATCGCCCTTTCCGACGCGGGTCTTACAGCATCCGAAGTGACAATCACCAAGACAAAACTTGACAGAGAAGACGGTATCGCCGTTTATGAGGTGGAATTCTTCACCGCCGAGTATGAATATGAGTACGATATAAACGCGGCAACCGGCCAAATCCATAAGAAAGAGTCCGAGGCCCGCAAGAGCGGCTCGGTCGGCGACCCTAAGTACTACATCGGAATCGATAAGGCAAAAGATAAGGCCCTTAATGACGCCGGTCTCGCCCTTTCCGACGTGACAATCACAAAAGAAAAACTCGACACCGAAAAAAGCGGCGCGGTTTACGAAATAGAATTCAAAACGGCCGAAAAAGAGTACGAATACGATATCGACGCCCTTACCGGCGCAGTAGTCGGCAAAAGCATTAAGGATATTAATGCCGCAAAACCCGAAAATCCCGACAGTACCGCCTATATCGGCACTGAAACGGCTAAAGAAAAAGCCCTTGAGGACGCCGGTCTTAATGCCCTTGACGTTACGTTCTCTAAAATCAAACTCGAAAAAGACGGCAAAAACACGGTCTATGAGGTAGAATTCTATACCGATTCCCATGAGTACGATTACGACATCGACGCCTATACCGGCGCAATCATCAGTAAGGACGTCGAAGTGAGAACAAATATCCCTCAGAACGGAAACGGACAGAGCAGTACCTATATCGGTGCCGAGGCCGCTGAAGAAGCAGCCCTTAAGGACGCCGGCCTCACCGCCGATAAGGTCACCTTCACCAAAAACGCAAATCTCAAAACCGACGACGGAATCTACGTTTACGAAGTTGAATTCACATCTTCAAACAGCAAATATGAGTATGAAATCAACGCCGCTACCGGCGCCATCCACAGCATGGATATCGAAAACCTCGCAAACGCCGAAGCAGGTACCCTCCCGGACCAAAACAACAACTATATAGGCGTCGATTCAGCCAAAACAAAAGCCCTTAACGACGCCGCCCTCACCGCCGATAAGGTCACCTTTACTAAAACTAAACTTGATAAAAACGGTAAAACTATGGTTTATGAGGTTGAGTTTTATACGTCAACTAATGAATATGACTACGAAATAAACGCCCTCACAGGCGAAATAGTCTCAAAGGACGTGGAACTTATCCTCACCCCTGACAAAAATAACAATCAGGGAACAGGCTCTCAAAATGACTATATCGGTATCGAAAACGCTAAAAAAACCGCCCTTAACGACGCCGGCCTTGCAATCGAAAACGTCGTATTTACAAAACAGGTGCTCGACCTTGACGACGGAATATATGTGTACGATATAGAATTCACCTCCGCTGACAGTAAGTATGAATATGAAATCAACGCCGCTACCGGAGCTATACACAGTAAGGATATCGAAATCTTGGGTAATGCCGGCGGCGCCGGAACTTCCGGCGGCACCGGGTCTTCCGGCGGCACCGGATCTTCCGGCGGAACCGGAACTCAGACCGGCTATATCGGTATAGACGCCGCTAAAGAAAAAGCCCTTAAGGACGCCTCCCTTACCGCCGATAAGGTCACCTTTACTAAAACCGAACTTGATAACGACAACGGCACCGTGGTCTACGAAATAGAATTCTTCGACGCCACAACTGAGTACGATTATAAAATTAACGCAAAAACCGAAAATATCGTCAGTAAGGAAAAAGAATCTCTTAAAAATCCCCCCGCCGCTAATCCCGACAACGGCCAGGGTACTTCAAATGCTTATATCAGTATGGATAACGCAAAAGAAATCGCCCTTAAACACGCCGGCTTTACCGCTTCTCAAGCGAGCTTTAAAAAGGTAAAACTCGATACCGACGACGGCGCCGTGGTCTATGAGGTCGAGTTCGTGGTAAACCGCGTTGAGTATGAGTATACAATTAACGCTAAAACAGGCACTATCATTGATTTTGAATCCGATATCGACGATTAAGAGTTCACGCTGCGGACGCGTTGCGGTTGTCGCTCTTTAACGGGTGTTTCGCGCCGCGGGCGCGACAAGGGCTCCTCGCCCTTGACCTCGCCGGCTTTTGAAAAGCCGGAGAAACTTAATAAACAAACCGTAGTGCGGCGAGGACGTCGCTCTTTAACGAGTGTTTCGCGCCTGCGGGCGCGACAAGGGCTCCTCGCCCTTGACCTCGCCGGCTTTTGAAAAGCCGGGGAAACAAATAGAGTAAACCGTAGTGCGGCGCGGCGGGCCTTGCGCGGGCAAAGCCTACGCAAGGTCAGGGCAGAAGGGTACGGCGTCGGGGGAAAGCGAGCTTTCACCGAGTCGCCGTACCCTTCTGCCTTGACTCTGCACGCCCGAAGGGCGGCAGAGCATCGCCGCGCTAATGAAGATTCCACTCTAAGGTTTATAAAAGCAAAGAGGTCGCACAAACGCGGCTGTCTTAGCAGTTTTGAAGTTTTTGAAGGGGTTCGGGGAGGCTTTTTTCAAAAAGCTCCCCGAGAAGAAGCGATCAGTTTACGCAAAGAGAGAAAAAAATTAAAAAACGCACTTGACAGGAGCGAAAGTGTGTGCTATAATAACGTACAAGTCGCTTTGGCGGCGGTATTTTAACATGAGGGCAGAGACATGAAACCCATGGCATACGGCACATTTTACTTTTACTTTTGCTATTTCTTTATGGCAAAAGATATTTGTGCTGCATAAAAATACGGTTTACCAAAGAGCAAAATTTGAAGTTTTCCGCAGCACAAGCTGCGGATTTTTATTTACGCCGTCGGCGTTATTAGGAGGGAAAAAAAGATGATAGCGGTACTTCGCAACGGAGTAACAGAAACACAGATGGAGAATCTTATAACGTGGTTAAGGTCACAAAACATTGACGTTCATATTTCCAAAGGGGCATATCAAACCGTACTTGGTCTTATAGGTGACACGACAAAGATAGACATTGATTTACTTTCCGGTCTTGACATAGTCGAATCGGTCATGAGGGTAACCGAGCCGTTCAAGAGTGCCAACAGGAAGTTTCATCCTGACGACACTGTAGTGACGGTAGGGAAAGGGGAGAATGCCGTCAAGATAGGCGGCGGGAGCTTTGCCATTATTGCCGGGCCGTGTTCAGTGGAATCGAAGGAGCAGATAATCACGGTAGCGAAAGCCGTGAAGGCGTCGGGGGCGACGTTGCTTCGCGGCGGGGCATTCAAGCCGCGCACATCGCCATACGATTTTCAGGGGCTGCGTGCCGAAGGTTTAGAGTTATTGACCGAGGCGAAGAAGGTCACGGGGCTTCCGATTGTGACCGAGATAATGAATGCCGATCACATACCGCTTTTTGAGGACGTTGATCTTATACAGGTTGGCGCGCGCAACATGCAGAACTTTGAGTTACTCAAGGAGCTTGGAAAGCTGAAAAAGCCTATTCTTTTGAAAAGGGGGCTTGCCGCGACGATTAAAGAGCTGCTTATGAGTGCGGAATACATCATGGCGGGCGGAAACGAGAATGTTATTCTTTGTGAGAGAGGAATACGCAGTTATGACACATACACAAGAAACGTGCTTGATCTTTCGGCGATCCCGGTTCTTCGCGGGCTGACGCATTTACCGATAATAGTGGACCCGAGTCATGCGACGGGAGTTGCAAGGCTTGTAAAGCCGATGGCGATGGCGGCGACGGCGGCGGGTGCGGACGGACTGATAATTGAGGTTCACAACGACCCGAAAAACGCGCTTTGTGACGGGGCGCAGTCTCTGACGCCGGAGCAATTTGACGATGTAGCAAAGCGGGTAGAGGAGATCAGAAGGATCATTGCAAAATAAATCCGAAAGGAATTCATTAAAATGACTGTTGGAATTGTGGGGCTCGGTCTGATAGGGGGTTCCCTTACGAAGGCGTACAAGAAGGCAGGCTGGCGGGTACTGGTATACAATCGCACCGAGAGTGTCGCGGATTTTGCGATACTTTCGGGGGACGCGGACGCAAAGCTGACTAAAGAGAGCATAAAAGAGTGTGAGCTTATTCATTTATCGCTTTATCCTGAGGCGTCGATAAAGTGGCTGCGGGACAATGCGGGCAATGTTAAGAAAAGCTGTGTTGTGATAGACGACTGCGGCACGAAAAGGGTGATATGCGACGCGCTGTTTCCGCTTGCGAAGGAGCACGGTTTCACGTTTGTGGGCGGTCATCCCATGGCGGGCACTCACTTTTCCGGGTACAAATACTCAAGGGCGACGATGTTCAGCGGAGCGCCCATGGTGATAGTCCCGCCGGTTTTTGACGACATAGCGCTGCTTGACCGTATAAAGGGGCTTCTGTTGCCTATGGATCTTGGGAAGATAGCGGTCACGACCGCTCAAAATCACGATCGGATGATTGCCTACACGTCCCAGCTTGCGCACATAGTATCGAACGCATACATAAAGAGCCCGTCCTCGCTTGAGCACAGCGGGTACAGTGCGGGAAGCTTTCGCGACCTGACGCGTGTAGCTTGGCTGAACGAAGGCATGTGGACCGAGCTTTTTCTTGAAAACCGGGACAATTTAACAAACGAGCTTTCCTTTCTTATCGAGCGTCTTTGCGAGTACAAAAAGGCGCTTGAGGAATCGGACGGTGAGACGCTCAAGGAGCTTTTGCGTCAAGGGCGGATTGCGAAGGAGAGATCGGAGGAAAAGAAAGCATGATAACAGAGGTAAAGACCCCGTCCCGAAGCTACGAGGTCATATCAAAAAGCGGGGCGCTTTGCTCGCTTATTCCCACTCTTGACAAGGTTGCGCGGGGCAGCCGAATAGCGATTATTACCGACGACAAGGTGGACTCTATTTACAAAGGCAGGATAGAATCGATTCTTGGCGACGCGGGGTACCGTTTTGTCAAATTTGTCATAAAAAACGGGGAGGCGTCGAAAAACCCCGAGACTCTCTTTGCGTTCTTAGAATTCATGGCGAGCGAGGGGATAACGAGGTCGGATTGTGTTTTGGCCTTTGGCGGAGGAGTGGTCGGAGACCTCGGCGGATTTGCCGCCTCTGTATATCAAAGGGGGATAAAGCTTATTCAAGTGCCCACAACTCTGCTTGCCATGGTAGACAGCTCGGTCGGAGGCAAGACGGCGGTCGATTTAAAGGCGGGCAAGAATCTCGCGGGCAGCTTTTGGCAGCCGTTTGGAGTTATTTGCGACACCGATTTTACAAAGACTCTCCCGAAGGACGTCTTCAGGGACGGCTGTGCGGAGGTTATAAAGTACGGAGTTATACTTGATGCGACACTTTTTGAGCGTCTCAAGTCGGGTATAGACGGCTGTCTTGAATACGCGGTTACAAGGTCGATTGCCCTGAAGCGGGACGTTGTGGAGGCGGACGAAAAGGACACTGGCGCGCGTGCGATACTGAATTTCGGTCACACCTTCGGGCATGCGATTGAAAAGCTCAGCCGCTTTGAAGTCTCTCACGGATCCGCGGTGGCAAAGGGTATGCTTATTGCCTCAAGTGCGGCAGGGCAGCTGGGCATATCCGACCTGACCGATCAAATACGCGGCATTCTGCTTTCATACGGCTTTGATCTTTCCTGCCCGTACGGGGCAAGCGAAGTGGCAATAGCGGCAATGAGCGACAAAAAGCGGTCGGGCGAAGCAATAAATCTCATTCTTCCCGAGAAAATAGGCAAGTGTGTGCAATACCCGATAAAGGCAAGCGAGCTTTGCTCGCTGCTTGAGGCATGCCTTTGAATTAACGTTCTTAACCGCTTAGCTTAGCTTGACTTAGCTTAGCTTAACTTAATATAAATAAAGTTGGTGAATATGGAGATAACCGTAAAAAAAGGGGGGCTTTGCGGAAACGTAACCTCTCCCGTTTCAAAATCCTGCGCTCACAGATTGCTCATCTGCGCGGCGCTCGGAGATTCTCCCTGCAAGATAATATGCCGAACCTCAAACGACGACATAGACGCAACCGTTTCATGTCTTTGTTCGCTGGGAGCGAAGATCAAATACAAAGACGGCGTATTTTACACAGAGCCCATAAAAAAGGTACTTAAAGGGCAGACTCTCAACTGTCTTGAAAGCGGCTCCACTCTGCGCTTTCTCCTGCCCGTGGCGGCCGCTCTCGGGGCGGATGCCTCATTTGTCGGGCAAGGACGGCTTGCTCTTCGTCCCCTCTCTCCTCTTTACGAGCTGATGTGTGAAAACGGAGTCAAGATGAGTCCTAAAGGGGTTTTTCCCCTCAAATGCGAGGGCAGACTTGCAGCGAAACGCTTTGTTATAGACGGCGGGGTATCCTCGCAGTTTATTACGGGTCTGATGCTCGCCTCCCCCCTGACAGGCGAGCGCACGGTGATAACGATACAAAACAGGTGCGAGAGCGCTCCTTATATAGATATTACCGTTGCCTGTCTTGAAAAATTCGGCATAACGGTGCAAAAAGACGGAACGACCTTTACTATCAGCGGAAAATACTCCTGTCCGAGCGAGCTGGAGGTTGAGGGGGACTGGTCCTCGGCCGCCTTTTGGCTTACCGCGGGAGTTCTCTCAAAGAAGGGGGAGATACGGGTATACTCTCTGTCTCCCGATTCCCCGCAGGGGGATTGTCGGATCATAAGCTGCCTTGAGCAAATGGGCGGAAAAATAAGCCGCGATTGCCGCTCGGGCTGCTTTATTGCCCATCCGTCAAATCTTTGCGGCAGTACGCTTGACTGTTCGGACATACCCGATCTTGTGCCTATTCTTTCGGTCGCCGCCGCGTTTGCAAAAGGTGAAACGACCTTTTACAATATAGCAAGGCTTCGGACAAAAGAGAGCGACAGAATAGCGGCGATACGCGCCCTGCTTTTCGGCTTCGGGATAAAAACCGAAGAGGAGGAGAACGCCCTTACCGTTCACGGCGGTCGGCCCGGCGGCAGCTTTGCCGACTCCTTTGCAGATCACCGCATCGCCATGTCGGCCGCGATACTTGCAAAATCGTGCGGCTGCGAATGCGTGATAAAAGGCGCGGAGTGCGTCAAAAAGTCATATCCGGACTTTTTTGCCGACCTTGAATCGCTCGGCATGTAAAAGTATTTAAATATTTAAGTATTTAAGTATTTAAAGTATTTTAAGTATTTAAAGTTTAAAGTAAGTAAAGTAAATAAAGCAAACAAATAAACAAGCGGGGGATCAGACAAACGGGTAATGCCGCCCTGCCCTTCCCGAAAAACGCGGAAAATATAAAACTGAACGACAAGAGGTGCCTATGTCATCGATCTTCGGAAAAAATTTAAAGATAGCGGTATTCGGTCAGTCGCACAGCAGAGCCATCGGCTGCGTCATTGACACTTTGCCCGCCGGAATAAAAATAGACATTTCCCGCCTTAACGCCTTTATGGCGCGCAGGGCGCCGGGAAACAAGTCATACTCCACATCGAGAAAAGAGGCTGACCTTCCCGAGTTTCTCAGCGGCGTTCTCCCTGCAAAAGACGACCCGAACGCGCTTGTGACCTGCGGCGCGCCCCTTTGCGCCGTAATCTTCAACAGCGACGCGCGCTCGGCCGATTACTCCGACATATTTGACATTCCCCGACCCGGACACGCCGACTTCACGGCAAATGTTGCCTACGGCTCGTTTCAGGACGTCAGGGGCGGCGGACACTTTTCGGGCAGACTGACCGCTCCTGTTTGCATCGCGGGCGGGATATGCAAGCAGTATCTTGAAGATCGCGGAATATTCATAGGCGCTCACATATCCCGCATAGGCGATTTGATTGATTGTCCCTTTGACGTCGACGGCGTTGAAATTGATCGCGCACGGCTTGAGGCAGCGGCAAAGGGGCCGTTTCCCACCCTTGACGAGGACTGCGGCAAAAAGATGATCTCGCTTATTGAAAGCTGCCGCGCAAACAAAGACAGCGTGGGAGGCTGCATCGAGTGCGCCGTGATCGGACTTGAGGCGGGAGTGGGCGCTCCCATGTGCGACGGGCTTGAAAACCGCCTTTCCGCTTCTCTTTTTGCCATTCCCGCCGTTAAAGGCGTCGAATTCGGCAAAGGCTTTGAGGTCTGCGGCCTTTACGGCAGTCAAAACAACGACCCCTATTGTATAAAGGACGGCAAAATAACCGCAAAAACAAATAACGCGGGCGGTATCTTAGGGGGCATCTCAAACGGTATGCCTATAATCTTTAAATGCGCCTTCAAGCCTACCCCCACTATTATGCAGCCCCAGCAAAGCGTCTCTCTCTCTCAAAAAAAGGAGACTACCCTTTTGCCGAAGGGCAGACACGACCCCTGCATACTTCCCCGCGCGGTTCCCGTTGTCGAAGCGGTAACCGCCATCACTCTGACCGATATGCTGCTTGAATTTCCAAAACACATCCCACATGAAACTATGTAAAAAGGTAAAAAGGTAAAAAGAAAGAGGGTACCGAACATGGACGATATTAAGGAACTCAGAAATATCATCGACGACACCGACAACAAAATCTGCGAGCTGCTTAAGACGCGTATGAACGCTTCGTATAAGATCGCGGAATACAAAAAAGCAAACTCCCTTCCCGTGCTCGCGCCTATACGCGAAAGAGAAATACTCTCCCGCCTCTGTTCTATCGCGGGAGAAGAGCTTGAGATGTACATAAGAACGATTTACAAAACAATATTCGATGTGAGCCGCTCCTATCAGACCCGCCTCATCGGCGCCGAAGGCGAGAACTATAAAAAAATCCTCGCGGCCGCCGAGAACACCGATAAGGTTTTCCCAAAAAGGGCCACCGTCGCTTGTCAGGGTCGCGAGGGAGCCTACTCTCAGCTTGCCGCCGAGAGACTTTTCGTCGCCCCGTCAATTGTTTATAACTCCAGCTTTGAGGGCGTGTTCAAGGCGGTAAACTCGGGACTTTGCGAGTTCGGTATACTCCCTGTTGAAAATTCCACCGCGGGCTCGGTCAACGCCGTGTATGACCTGCTTATCAAATACGACGTTTCAATCGTTCGCAGCGTCAGAGTCAAGGTCGACCACAATTTGCTCGTTATACCGGGAGCAAAGCTTTCCGATATAAAGGAGATTTATACCCACGAACAGGCAATATCTCAGTGCAGTACCTTTATCTCCGGCCTTTCGGGAGTCAGCATCATTCCTTACGCCAATACCGCCTCGGCGGCGGAGGCGGTCGCGAAAGCACAGGACAAAAAATGCGCCGCCATCTCCTCCCGCTTCTGCGCCGAACTGTACGGGCTTGAAACTCTATCGGAGTCTGTACAAAACCTCGACAACAACTACACCCGCTTCATCTGCTTCACTAAAAACCCGAGAATCTACCCCGGCGCCGACAGAACAAGTATAATGATGATTATACCCAACAAGGCGGGCTCGCTTTTCAGAGTTCTTTCAAGATTTAACGCCATCGGTCTGAATCTCCTTAAGCTCGAAAGCCGCCCTATCCCCGAACGCGACTTTGAGTCGATGTTCTATTTCGACGTCGAAGAATCGGTCGAGGCCCCCGAGTTTGCCGAGCTTATAACCGAACTCGAAAACACCTGCGAAAAGTTTAAGTACCTCGGAACCTACTCGGAAATCGTTTGATATTGTTTAATATTATTTGATGTTGCTTGATATTTTTGATATTATTTAATATTATTTAATATTATTTAATATGGATTGATGCGCCTGAAACCGCATTGAAATTCAGATTCCGAAATTTAATTTAAAATTTTTAAAGTTCAGATAAAGGAGCGCTTATGAACAAATACGGACTGCTCGGCGAAAAGCTCCCTCACAGCTATTCGCCCCAGATCCACTCGCTGCTCGGCTCTTACGACTATCGCCTCACCGAGCTTGACCCCGAGGCGGCAAAAAAATTCCTGCAAAAGCACGATTTTGACGGTTATAATGTGACAATTCCCTATAAAAAACTCGCATATGAGTGCTGCGACGTCCTCTCCGCCGAGGCAAGGTCGATAGGCAGCGTCAACACCCTTAAAGTGGACGAAAATGGGAGACTGTGCGGCTTCAATACCGATGCGCTCGGCTTTGAATACCTGCTCAAAAAACTGCGCGTCGATCCCCGCGGCAAAAAATGCCTCGTCCTCGGAAGCGGAGGCTCCTCGGTCATGGCAGTTTGGGTTCTGCAAAAGCTCATGGCTTCCCAAATTGTCGTTATTTCACGCAGCGGCGAAAATAACTACTCAAATATAGACCGTCATTACGACAGCCGCCTGATCGTTAATACCACCCCCGTGGGAATGTTCCCGAACTGCGGCATCTCTCCCATAGAACTCGAAAATTTTAAAGCCTGCGAGGGACTTGTCGATATAATCTATAACCCGTGCAAAACAAAACTTCTGCTTGACGCCCAAAAACTGGGCATCCCCTCAATCGGCGGCCTTTCTATGCTCGTCGCTCAGGCAAAAGCGGCAAACGAAATCTTTTTTGGCGTAGAACGGGACGACGAAATCATAGACCGAATAACTGAAAAAATTCAAACGGATATGCTTAATATCCTGCTTGTCGGTATGCCCGGCTGCGGAAAAACAACAATCGGTACCTTGCTCTCAAATATCACGGGCAGAGAATTGCTTGATACCGACGCGATTATCCAAAAGAAAACGGGGCTCTCCCCCGCCGAAATAATCAGAAAAAAAGGCGAATCCGCCTTTCGCCTCGTCGAACATGAGGTAATAAACGACGTCTCAAAACTGAGCGGCAAAATCATCGCTACCGGCGGCGGCGCCGTTACCTTTCCCCAAAACCTGCCCTTGCTTCGGCAAAATTCTAACGTTTTCTTTATCAATCGCCAAATATCTGAACTCGATACCTTTGACCGCCCTCTGTCAAGTACGGGTAATCTCGAGCAAATGTACCGCGCTCGCGCCCCGCTCTATGCCCAAGTCGCTGACTTTGAAATCGCCTTTCAAAACTCAAAACAGTGCGCAAACGATATCCTGCATACCCTCGGTATCGCTATTACCGAAAATGAGGTGATATAATGAAAATTCTCGTTGTAAACGGCCCGAATCTCAATCTTCTCGGCATCCGTGAACCCGATATCTACGGAAAAAGTACCTACGCTTCCCTTGTGCAAATGATAAAGGACCACTGCGCAAAATGTAATGTCTCCTGCGAATGCTTTCAGTCAAACCACGAGGGAGATATCGTCGATAAAATTCAAAACGCTTACTCCCGCTTCGACGGCATCGTCATTAACCCCGCCGCTTATACCCATACGAGCGTCGCTATTCTCGACGCCCTTAAGGCCGTTAATATCCCAACCGTCGAGGTCCATATCAGTAACGTAAATTCAAGAGAAGAATTTAGACGCATATCCTATGTCTCACTTTTCGCCTTTAAAACTATCGTCGGTAAAGGCTTTGAAGGCTATCTCGAGGCTATCGACCTGCTTGTGAATCTTAATAAAGATAAATAATCTCCACTCGGGGAGCTTTTTGAAAAAAGCCTCCCCGTACCCCTGCAAAAACTTTAAAACTACTAAGACGGCCGCGTTTGTGCGGCCCCTTCGCTCTTTTCGGGGAGCTTTTTGAAAAAAGCCTCCCCGTACCCCTGCAAAAACTTCAAAACTGCTAAGACGGCCGCGTTTGTGCGGCCTCTTCGCTTTATAAACCTTAGAGTGGAATCTTCATTAGCGCGGCGAACGCTCTGCCGCCCTTCGGGCGTGCAGAGTCAAGGCAGGAGGGTACGGCGACTCGGTGAAAGCTCGCTTTCCCCCGACGCCGTACCCTCCTGCCCTGACCTTGCGGGGCAACGCCCACGCAAGGCCCGCCGCGCCGCACTACGGTTTACTCTATTTGTTTCCCCGGCTTTTCAAAAGCCGGCGGGTCGAGGGCAGCGCCCCGGCGCGCCCGCAGGCGCGAAAGGTCCTTTAATAAGCGATGACGTACTGCTCTGCAGCTCGGTTGGCACTCGGATGTTTTGTGTGCCGAATTTTTTTGTCTAAAAAAGCGCGATTTGGCCGCATATTTTCCGTTTTTGTTTTCGTTAGTAAAATTTTATAGAATTTTTAGCAATTGTTTTGCGAATTCTGCTATTTTATTGTTTTGAAAATCAATGATGCGCTGTGTTTTAAGCAATTATTTTTAGCACTTTTGCTTTTAGACTGCTAATATTTACAGTTTGTTCATACAAAAAACACACATTATACGATTTTAGGCACTATAATATAGGCGTAAACAAAAGGAACGAAAGAAAAGAGGTGAGTCCCGTGGGCATGTTGATTAACCATTCGATCTGCCTCGGTATGACATAGCGCGGCGGACCGTACAAAACATTATTGCAGCTTCAACTTAATTCAAAACAAAAAAATTATATTTTATGGAGGATAATAATTATGTTCGAACTTAAACCTTACCGCAAAAACGATTACGACTTGACATACAATCCCTTTAAGGAACTTGAAACTTTTGAAAGAAGCTTCTTTAACGACCCCTTCTTCAACAACTTTTTCACAAGAGGAAGTCTTGCGAGCTTTCGGACCGATATAATCGACAAAAACGACAGCTACCTGCTTGAAGCAGAGCTCCCCGGCTTTGACAAAAAGGATATAAGCCTCAATATATCGGGCGATACCCTTACAATCGAGGCCGAGCACCGCGACGAACACAAAGAAAAAACGAAAAAGGACGGCTACATGCACATCGAACGTTACTCAGGCCATTACAGCCGCTCCTTCGATGTGTCCGAGATCGATACCGATAACATAAAAGCTAAATACGAAAACGGTATCCTCACCCTCACGCTTCCCAAAAAGGAACCCACCGTTCCCGAGGCTCGCCGCCTTGAAATCGAATAATGAAGCAAAGCGGGGCTGTAAAAAAACAGGCCAAAAAAATCCGAGGTTCACTGAAGGAAGTGAATCTCGGATGTTTTTTAATTAAAA
>CANPZU010000029.1 GCA_947588825.1 uncultured Clostridia bacterium | reverse complement strand
GGGAAAGCCCGAAAATACGGGCTATACCGACATTTAAGAACTTCTAAAGAGATAATCAAAATTCCTATCTAATTTTCATCTAATAAAATAAGTCAAATACAGTTTAGCACATTCGGGCAAACAATGCAAGAGGGGGGAAAAGGACCGGAGCGCGGCGGGGCATATAAACGAGAGTCACAAAAAGCCGCCCGGAGGGCGGCCGAAGGAGGGAATCTTTAAGTTTTTTAAACTCAAATATTTAATTATTAATTAAATTTTGCGATTCAAAGCAAAGCAAGAAAACAAACAGTTTAATTTAGGGGGCGCAGGGGTTTGCCGTTTAAACTGTTTAGTTTTGCGCGTGTTTTGAAGGGTGACGGCGCTTGTCACACGGTTTTGAGGAGGCTTATATTTCTTATATTTTCACAAAAAACGAGGCGTTGCAGACGGGGCAGCGCACGGTATGTTTACCCTTAACCTTAGGAAGGCGGAGGTTGTTTTTACATTCCGGGCATTTTATAAAGACGTGGGTTTTGCGGTAGCGTTTTTTATCCTGTTTAAGGGTTGAGGAGGAGGCGGACTTATTGTATTTATTATCATTATTATAATATTTATTATCCTGATAATTGTTTTTTACCTTTTTTTCTTTGTTTTTCCCAAAGGTGAAAAAGCTTTTCAGCTTTGCCTTAATACTCAGGTAGCGCATATTTTCGCGGCGACGTTTTTCGATATTACGCGAGAGCATACGAAACCACATATAGACAAGCACGGCGAGTTCAAAAAGGGCAAAGATCAAATGTCTTGTAAATATCATCAGCAGCCAAAAAACAAAAAACAGCACCATAAGAAAGTTGCAAAGGTTGTCGATGCCGTATCTTCCCTGCATAAACGAGATAAAAGCGCCCTTCATGCGCCGCAGCATTCTCATCAGCATGGCATATTCTCCTCCCGATTGTTTTTACATATCTTAATTTTGTTATCTGTCTTATTTTATTTTATATTTTACACCCGGCATGCCCTTTTATAGTGATTTCTATGTAAATAATTTGTGACAATTATTGCAATTTAATTTTAATAAAAGCGAACACTTATCTTTTTTTAACAAAAAAAGCCGATCAAAAGCACTTATCCTCCAAAAATATAATCGAATTTGAAATTTTTTATTTCTCACGTTTCGGGGCGTCCCGGTTATTGACAACCACTGTTTAAGATGTTATAATGTCCTTGCGCCCGACCTATAAAGGAAGGCGGAACGTTTTTTGCGAAATGTTTTCTTTTATTTGTTCGAGGCGTTGGCGCGATTTGCGTCGGATTCGGTTTTTAGGCGCGGATTTCAGTAATTTACATTTATTTATTCATTTATTAATATTATAAGCGCGCTCACGTCAAAAAATCCTATCCGATCAGCCGTTTTTGCGAATCGGCTTTAACTAATATCTGCGGCAAAGCCGAAAAAGCTGCAAGCGGCAACGCAAGTTACACCGATGTGTACCTTTAAAAAAGCCCGAAAGGGCAAATGAGAGAAAAGGAGAAAAACATGAAAAAACTTATTGCATTTTTGGCTCTCGTCATGGCTGTTACAATGTGCCTTGCGGCATGCGGCGATGACAAAGACGACCAAACCCAAAACGGCACCTCAACCAAAGTCACAACCACCACAGTGACGACGACAGAGGGCTCCGGCGACGCTACGACCGAGGGTGACGACAACAACAATCAGCCTCCGGCAGCCGACGGAATCACAATTGACGGCGCGCTTTCCGACTGGTCGAACATCAAGACCATATCGATAGTCGGAAGCGGCGATTACGAGGGCAAGAAGGCCACGTTTTACGCGAAGCTCACATCAAACGGTCTTTACCTTGCGTGCGACGCATACCATGACGTTTACACGACGACCGCCGGTGAGTGGTGGCAGAACTCCAACTTTGAGATTTTTGTCGGCTCCACCGCCAACAAGCAGTATTGGGCGTCCGCAAAAGGAATGAGCGCCGACAATGACGCTTGTGCAATTGCCGACGGAGTAACATCCGCAAAGATGGTCACAGAAGAGCTGGGCGAAGACCAACCGACGATTTATCACACAATCACAGAAGTGTACATTGCCGCAGATTCACTTCCTGAGGACGCCGTATTCAACAATACCACCCGAGTAGGCGTGGCGTGGAAAACCGAGCAGGACGACTGCAACAACGGCGGAAACAACACTGAAAAAGACAACTGGTGGGCTCCCGCCGGCATAAAGACCAACGACCATCCCGACGCAAACCAGGCCGTTGTCACATCTGACGGTATCTACACCAAAGAGGCCTACACTGCTGCGACAGCCGGCAATATGTTCTTTGGCATCAACTCCGAGTGGAGTTATGTAACAGCAACCAGCGCGACCGCTCCTGCGGATCCCGAAGGCTGGCCGAATTCTCTTCCCGCAAACGCTTCCAAGGGCAACGCGCCCTTCGGCCAAAGAGCCTGGGGCAGCACGAACCTTTGGGCGACCACTGACAATCCCAACGACGGCACTCAGGAGAACGCTTACATATGGCTTGCAAAAGAGATCACAATCGACGATCTTTCATCTCTTGAGAACAAGGCTCTCTATACCAACATGTTCTATGACGACACACTGTCCCTTTATATAAACGGCACGCTTGTGTTTGAGGACAAGGACGATTCCGCGTGGAACGACGGCTATGAGACCTACTGCATCACCGAGAACGCGGCTTCCCTGCTTAAGGAAGGCACAAACGTTATCGCGGTAAGCCTCCAGCAGCACACCGGCGGTTATGAGTTTGATATGAATCTTTACACCTCCGATGCCAACAACATCATCACAAACGGCAAAACGGCAATCTACGCTCCCGCAGCCGAGTGATAACGGGTTATAAAAGATTCTATTAAATCCTATTATTTAATTAAAATATAAAATAGGACTGATTAAAAAGTAAGACGGCGCCGCCCGGGAAGCTTCTGTGAGATGCCTAAAGCGCTCTGTTTGCGCTCGCTCTTAACCTTTCTCGGCGCGGATGTCGGTCTTAACCCATGCGGCGCGCATCACAAAATAAACGGCCGCCGACATCCCCGCAAGATCTGCGATTTTGCGGGGATGTCGAGCAAAGCGATTTTGCTTTACGCTCGCGGCTCTTTCAAATCGCCGTTAATGCCGTTAACAGGGTTAATAGGGTTAATAGGCCCTCTTTCCTGCAAAACGCCGGAGAATAAATGCAATATTTTGAGTGAAAAACGCTTTTATTTTATTTATCTTTGTATTTGCACCCCTCCTTATCCTGTATCCTGCCCGGCAAAAAACGCAGTTGCGGCGCATACGAATACCGTGACTGTGACACCGTTGTGCTACTGTTGTGATACTGTTAAACCCGAGCGCGAGGCTGTACCGGCACTCGGATTTAATCGCATCACAAAAGCACGCCCGCCTTCAATACGGGCGGCCGCCTGACGGCAAATTACAAGCTTAAGCCTTTCCTTTTGCAAAAAAACTCAGCGTCTCTTCCCTGTGCGTAATATGCATAGTATTTTACGGGAGCGAACTATAAAATGAAAAAAACATCCCAAAACGCTTTAAACTCTTCACCCTCGCGCGCAAAAAGCCGGGCTCGGACAATACTCAAATACGCGGGACGCGTCGGCCTTATTGTTTTAACTCTGCTTCTCACCGTCGTTATCGGGCTGTACTCTATCATGTTCGTGCTTGCAAAAGGGCCCTCTCCGACGGCGCGCGACCTTTTTGTCCGAAGCGTCATGGAGACCTCCGCCGCGAAATTTCTCGCGAGGATGTATTTCTCCGAAGAGGAAATCAACGATATAATTACAGTCAGCGATGACGGCGACGACAATCAGCGCACCGACCCCAACCTTATACAGATCCCGGGCCAAAGCAGCGCACAGTCAAAGCTTCCCTTTGACCGAATCGATGACAATTCCGACGATCCCGACAATCCCGAGCCCTCAAACCCGGGCACGGAAAACCCCGACGATCCTTCGCAGCAGGACGGCGGCATCGAGATAGTCGACGTCAATGGACGTACCTTCTACGGTAAAATGATAATAGTCAAGGATCCCTCTCGCGTGTGCGTCGGCACGCTTCCCAAATACGGCAGTAATTACAAAGGAAAGCTCCTCAGGGACTTCATTTCAGATTACGGCGCGATCGGCGGTATAAACGCCGGAGGCTTTGCGGACGAAGGAGGCTCGGGCTCGGGCGCAGTTCCCGACGGTATAGTCATTCGAGACGGCAAGATAATTTGGGGCAGCGCCTCCAAAACCTACAAATGCGTAGTCGGCTTCGACAAGAACCACATCCTTCATGTCGGCAACATGACGGGCGCGCAGGCGCTTGAAGAGGGGATAGTCGACGGTCTCAGCTTTTCGGCAGGTCCCGTACTCGTTCAAAACGGAGTGCCGGAAACGGCCAAAAGAAAGCTCGGCGGAGGACTCAACCCTCGCACCGCCATAGGCCAGCGCGCCGACGGCGCCATGCTTTTGCTTGTTATCAACGGCAGACAGGCAAACGCGTTCGGCGCCACCTACGACGACACCTGCAACATAATGGCAAGCTTTGGCGCTGTCAACGCCGCAAATCTCGACGGCGGTTCCTCTTCCCTCATGATCTTTAACGGCGAAACGCTCAACCAAAGCGCCTATATCTTCGGTGAACGCAAACTGCCGGACGTATTTCTCATAATGCCATAGTAAGGCGGCTTAAGGCTTAAGGAAATAAGGAAATGGAACAAAGCAATAACAACAACAATAACAACAATAGCAGCAACGATCAACTGACAGTAAGCGATCAGACCGAAAATCCCGGGCCCGCAGGCAAAACAAAAGACGCAAATCAAACCGATCAAATAATAATAAAGTTTGTAGATATGCAATTGCAGTCAGAGCCGCGGGAACAGCTAGAGAAATCAAATCAGCAAAAACAAGATACTGTTGATACTGTTGAAACTTTTGATACTGTTGACGCCTCCCCGGAGCAGAAATCGGTAAAAAAAGTCCAAAACGTTCTGCCCTCCAAAAGGACCTGTAAAAAACGCAGCGTCTTTTATATCTGCTATGCCGCGCTGTGCGGCCTTATCGTCATTGTTTTAATCTGCGGCGTGTTTATATTTTACGACTTTATACGCGAATACGAGAACTCCCTTCCCGAATATGTCGCAAAAGAATACGTCAGTACCCTCCAAGAGCCGACAATAACAAATCTCCTAAAGGACGAGCTTGACGAACGCCGCTCGGGCTTTGAAGCGGAAAACGCACTTTCCTCCATTGTCTCCCAGTCGGTCAAAGAGGGCGTGGTATTCACCGAATGCGTCGGCGAGGAGCTCCCCACGTATGACGTTTACTGCGGGGGCAAAATGATGAAGGTCCGCCTGCGCGTCTCGCGCACCGGTAAATACGGCTTTTCTCACTATGAAGTGGAAAGCGCCGAAATTTACCCCGAATGGATAAACGCTAAATTTATAAACGCCGTCGTCATCGTTCCCGACAACTCTACGGTCGCAGTTAACGGAGTGAGCGTCACTGAAAAATACAAAACTAACGCAAAATATAAAAGCGCCGTCCTCTCTCCGCTTGAGAAAACCGACCCCACCCTTGTTGAATATAAAATTGAAAATATCTTCGGCCCGGTCGCCGTCAGCGGCGACTACGGCGGCGGATCTCTGTCATTTTCATGTATTGAGGACAACGGATTAAACATCTATTATTCCGATTTTGACATTCCCGGCCTCGTCGATTATACGCTGAAGGTGCCCTCAAACGCCGAAGTCATGTTCAACGGCAAAATGCTGTCAAGCGAGCTCATAACAGACAGTGTCGCAATGACAAGCCTTGTGAGTGAGTTTGAAACCGATCGCGCGCCCCTTATGTCGGTCTATACCGTCAAGGGTCTTATATCAAAGCCCGAGGTCACGGTCACCTTCAACGGCGAAACCCTCGCTCCCCTGTCCTTTGATAACGCACACGGAGAGTACTCTTTCCCCGCCTCCGCTTTGCCTGATTATACGGTAAAGGTGCCTATCGGTATGCGCCTCTTCTGCAACGGCATCGAGGTTAACCCATCTTATATCACCGAAAGCACATGTCTGTACGACTCCCCGTATGCCGCCTTCGCCGCAACCGAAAGGTACAATCTCTATACCATCGCCCTCTTTAATTCCCCCGAATTCACCGTCTCCGCCGCAAACGCGGCAAAATCGGTCCAAGGATATGCCTACACCTTCTACCCGCTCCCAAATGAGTCGCAGGACAGCGAGATTCGCTCACAGGCCGAGCTCTTTACCGAACTGTTTGTCAACTATTCAATGCAGGGCGGCTCAGCCCGCGTTGAGGCAAACTATAACAAGTGTATGCAGCATGTGCTCTCAAAATCGGACGCTTACAATATGATCAGAAATACCCTGTCCTCGTTTAAGTTTAACAGCACGTACACTGTCACAAAATTCGAAAGGTCTGTTTACGACCTCGCTAAATATTCAGATAACTGCTTCTCCGTTAAGGTCGATTTCGACGTTTTCGGCGTCTCCGGCAAGTACGAAAAACCCTCCGTCGGTACCTATGAAATGGTTTGGGTTAAAAGCGGCGGCAACTGGAAGCTCGCCGTCTTTACCGTGTGATAAAACCGCAAAAAAACGCGCTTTTCACACCCCTGCCCCCACCGCGCCGCCCTCAAAACTCCTCGCAAAAAACCCCGAAGAGTACCCCCCTTCTCCATCCGACGCGCTCCCCGTCCCTTTTTCCCATTTAATATAAGACTTGAAGAATGATATCGGCAATTTAACTGTTTAAGAGCCGTTCTTTGGTACATTTCAAAAAACTTTTTTGTGCAGTATTCACAAAACTTGGCGCGCCTGTTGACAAAGTAATTAAAATGTGCTACAATACCTGTGTAAAAAATAACCGCAGTCCCAATCCCAAAAGGATTGCCCTCCCTTCGTCTTTGCCTTTGCGTGTGGGCGCTCGGCTCCCTTCCCAAATCGCAAAAACATAATCAATGAATATCTGAATCTGAACTTAAAACTTAAAAGGAGAAAACTATGAAAAAACTTTCTTTCCTGCTTGCGCTTGTTATGATCGTCTCCGCTATGTTGGCATCTTGCTCCAATAACGACGACTCGACAACCGCTGAAACAACAACAAAAGCCACAACTACAAGAAGGAATGCCGAAACTCAGGACCCGAGTACTATCACCGAACCTGAATCCCCCGACCTTATCGACGGCTCACAATTCACCGTTGACGGCGACCTTTCCGATTGGGAAGCCGCAAATCTGCACACAGTGACCGTCCAGGGCGTAAAACTCGATGAGCAAAATAACTACGAAAATAAAAAAGCTGTCTTCTATGGCGCATTGACCGATAAGGGCCTCTTCCTCGCTTGCGACGCCTATCACGATATATATCTGTATGAGGACGTAACTTGGTACCAAAACTCTAATTTTGAGTTCTTTATCGGAACCGGTAATAAACAGTACTACGTGTTCGCAAGAGGTATCGACCAACCGGCCAGCACAAGCGCAACCGAAGTCGTCGCTACGATGAAAACCGTGAAAATCGACCAGGGTACCGTGTACCGCACAATCACCGAAGTGTTTATCGCTACGGAAGACCTCAATGAGGCCGATATCATCTATAATACCATCGATGTCGGCGTCGCTTGGAAAACTATCGGCGACAAAATCATCGGCGGCGCCGCAACCGCCGGCCCAAACGGCGAGGATGAGTATTGGGTCCCCGTTTGGCCACAAAACTCCGATAAGCCCGTCGTCGCTCCCTCCGGTATCTTTATGGCCGATGAGTATGAGTATTGATCAATATTTATAACCTGTTCTTATCGGTATCTTTCGGGGAGCTTTTTGAAAAAAGCCTCCCCGAACCCCTGCAAAAACTTTAAAACTGCTAAGACGGCCGCGTTTGTGCGGCCTCTTCGCTCTTCTCGGGGAGCTTTTTGAAAAAAGCCTCCCCGAACCCCTTCAAAAACTTCAAAACTGCCAAGACGGCCGCGTTTGTGCGGCCTCTTCGCTTTATAAACCTTAGAGTGGAATCTTCATTAGCGCGGCGATGCTCTGCCGCCCTTCGGGCGTGCAGAGTCAGGGCAGAAAGGGTACGGCGTCGGGGGAAAGCGAGCTTTCACCGAGTCGCCGTACCCTTTTGCCCTGACCTTGCGTAGGCTTTGCCCGCGCAAGGCCCGCCGCGCCGCACTACGGTTTGTTCTATTTGTTTGGCCGGCTTTTCAAAAGCCGGCGGGTCGAGGGCAGAGCCCTTGTCGCGCCCGCAGGCGCGAAAGGCCCTTAAATAAGCGATACGCTCAAATAAGACGTCGCCGAGCTGCACTACGGTTTCTTTAATTTGTTTCCCCGGCTTTTTAAAAGCCGGCGGGTCGAGGGCGGAGACCCGTCGCGCCCGCAGGCGCGAAATACTTTTTAACAAGCGACGTGCGCGCAGCACTACGGTTTACTCTATTTGTTTGGCCGGCTTTTCAAAAGCCGGCGACGGTCAAGGGCGAGGAGCCCTTGTCGCGCCCGCAGGCGCGAAAGGTTCCTTAACAAGCGATACGCGCAAAAAATGCCGCCGCGGTGCGGGCGGCGGGTAGTTTAGGTTTAATTTATTTAAGGGAGGCGGCATGTTTTTTCTGTGCCATAATGAGGGAGAAGAGGGTAGAGACGATAACGATACCGACGGCTATGCCGAGGGCGACTTCGATGGTTTCGCGGCCATTAATTTTAAAGGCGGTGGTATCGGAGGCGACGAGGGCGGCCATAGTATAATAGAGTTTACCGCCGGGCACGAGGGTAATGACGGCGGGAGAGAGGTAGACGATAGCGGGTGTTTTAGTGACGCGCGCCATAATTTCAGCAAAGGTAGTAGCGACGACGGAGGCCAAGAGGTTAGAGAGGAAGACGTTATTTAAGAGGCCGAGTGAAAAGTACCACCAAAGGACGGTGAGAGCTGCGCCGGCGAGGGCTACGGGTGCTTTTTTGATATTGATATGGCAGACGAGCACGAAGCCGAGGGTAGCGCAGAGGCCTGAGAGGCAGTAAGTGGCGAGGTCGCCGATTGAGAAGAAGTCAAAGGACATTGAGCCAACCTCCGAAGATAATAGCGATAGAGTAGCCGACGGCGATAGCGGCGGCGGTGAGGAGAGCTTTTATGAGGCGCATAGAGCCCGAGACGATATCGCCGAAGAGCAGGTCGCGCAGGCTATTACCGATATCGGCGCCGGGGATGAGCAGCATAATTGTGCCGATCATGACCTTATCGGCGTGGTTGCCGAGTCCGATGCTGATAGCGAGCACGGAGAGTACGCCTGCGGCAAGTGAGCAGAGCACGGTATGGGCGACGGCGTTTGTACTTTTACGTTTAATCAAGTTAAGGGCAGGTATACAGAGGCCGACGATTGCCGCGGAGAGTGCGTCGAGGGCGTTGCCGCCGAAAAAGACCGTAAAGCCTCCGACGAGCAGGAGCGAGCCGATAAAGCGTTTAAGTATTTGGCGGGCGGGAGGCTCGTTTTTTTTACTTGCGCGGAGCATTCTTTCAAATTCAGCGGGTTCAGGCACGTTTTCGCATATTTGTCTTGAAAGGGCGTTAAGTTCCTCGATTCGTTGAAGGTCGCTTTGGGTCATATAGATACGTCTTATTTGAGTTTTATGATAGCCGTCGGGCATACCGACGGTAGCGGTTATCAAAGATGTAGTGGCGTAGACGTCCACACGGCTTGCGCCGTAAGCGCGGCAGATACGTTCCACAGTATCCTCCGTACGTTGTATTTCGGCGCCGCATTCCATAAGTTCCGCAGCGATGTCAAGGGCGGCGCCGAGCATTATATCGGCGCTGTATCTTATTCCCGAGGAAAGGTCGATCATAATTCACACCTTTATACATATTTTCATATTTGATTTCAAATTTTTTCATGACTTGGCGTACATATTGTACTCTATGGCGCGGAGTTTGTCAACAGTATATTAAATTTAATTTTTAATCTTTTAATTTAGTGACATTTGTGCTAAAATAAAAAATACGGACCATGTTTTATTTATTGATCAATACGAAACGAAAAGGAAGCGAACATGAACAATCTGCTAATTATCGACGGCAACAGCATAATGAACCGCCAATATTACGGCGTACGTCCTCTGACGACCAAAAGCGGGCTTTTCACAAATGCCATTTACGGTTTTATAAACGTTCTGCTCTCGACGCTTGAGCGCCTTGCGCCGTCTTATGCGGCCGTAGCCTTTGACGTACACGCGCCGACCTTCCGTCATCTTATGTACAAGGATTACAAAGCCGGTCGACACGCGACCCCGCCGGAGCTGCTCGCACAGTTTCCTTATATAAAAAAGTGTCTTACGGCCATGGGCATAACCGTTATTGAAAAGGAGGGCTATGAGGCGGACGACATTCTCGGCACGCTTTCGCGCATGGCAAAAGGCTCTGAGAATGTCGCGGCATACATTCTGACGGGCGACCGTGACAGTCTCCAGCTTATTGACGAGCGCTGCACGGTACTTCTTGCTGCGAACACGCAGACGATTGATTTTGACAAAGCGGCATTTGAAAGCAGGTACGGCATTTCTCCCGAGCGTTTTATAGACGTGAAGGCGCTGATGGGGGACTCCTCGGACAACATTCCGGGCGTACGGGGCGTAGGAGAAAAGACGGCCCTGAAGCTCATTGCCGAATACGGCACGATAGAGGAGCTGTATAAAAACATAGACAGTGTCAAGCTCGGGGAAAAGGCTCTTACTAAGCTGAAGGAAGACAGAGAGACTGCATTTCTTTCAAAGAGCCTTGCGACCATCGTATGCGACGCGCCGTTGGGCATTACCGACCTTTCAGAGCTCAAGCTGCGCGAAAGGGACGAGGGCGCGCTTCTTTCGCTTTTTGCCGAGCTTGAATTTTCGGGATTTATAAAGCGTCTCGGGCTGAGCGAGAAAAAGGAAGAAATATTATCGGCTCTGCCCGAAGCAATCGACGTTGACGGGCTATGCGCTCTTTTTTTTGATTCACCCGCGGCAATCACATTCAGTGAGTCGGATGAAGCAGAAAAAAGCGGGCAAATCCTGCTTGAGCTTTACGATGCGAAGCGATATTTTTCTATATCGATTGACCGCTCGGAGCTTTCAAATCTTAATCCCTTTTTCAAAAACAACCGTCTGATTCTTCACGACAGCAAATCAAAAAGGCATCTTCTTTATAAAGCGGGAATATCCGACATAACTGTGGATTTTGACGTTATGCTCGCCGCCTATGTCATAAATTCATCCGATTCATCATACGATCTGCCAAAACTCACCGGGGCGTACCTCGGTTCCCCCTCGGAAAAGGCGCCCGCTCTTTTTTCCCTTGCCGAGAAGCTGAAGGACAAGATAAACGAAAACGATCTCGGATTCCTTTATTACAAAGTCGAGCAGCCTCTTTCCGCTCTGCTTTTTAAAATGGAGCTAAGCGGTTTTATGGTTGACAAACAGGGCCTTCGTGACTTTTCGCAAATGCTTGAGGCAAAGATATCCTCCCATCTTGAAAAAATTTTCTCCATAGCGGGACATGAGTTTAATGTCAACTCCACAAAACAGCTTGCAGCCGTACTCTTTGAGGAGCTTAAGCTTCCTCCCTTTAAAAAGACGAAAAACGGTTTTTCCACCGACGCCGAAGTGCTTGAAAAGCTTCGCCCATACCATGAAATCGTCGATCTCATCCTGAATTACCGTCAGTTTGCGAAGCTCAAATCGACCTATGCCGACGGTCTTTTGAACGCGGCGGATCAAAACTCCCGCGTGCATTCCTCCTTCAATCAGACCGTCACCGCGACCGGACGCCTGTCCTCGACCGAGCCAAATCTGCAAAACATTCCCATAAGGACCCCTCTCGGCCACGAAATGAGAAAGTGCTTCGTCGCGCCGGAGGGCTATACCCTCGTCGACGCCGATTATTCGCAGATTGAGCTTCGCCTCCTTGCTCATATTTCCGGCGACCCGGTGATGATTGCCGCGTTTCTTAATAACGAGGACATTCATGCCTCTACCGCCTCAAGCGTCTTTGGAGTCCCCATTGAGAAGGTCACTCCCGAGCTTCGCAAACGCGCTAAAGCCATTAACTTCGGCATCGTCTACGGAATCGGCGGTTACTCGCTTTCCCTTGACCTCGGTATTTCTAAAAAAGAAGCCGACGAGTATATTTCAAACTATAAGAGTAAATTTGTCGGCGTCTCCGAATACCTCTCCTTGGCCATTGAAACGGCCTACAGAGACGGTTTCGTCTCCACCATGTTCAATCGCCGCCGTTATATTCCCGAGCTTTCCTCCTCTAAGGCTCAGCTTAAGAGCTTCGGCGAGCGCGTCGCCATGAACAGTCCCATCCAAGGCAGCGCCGCCGATATTATCAAAATCGCCATGGTCAATACCGAAAAAGCTCTGGCAGACAGCGCTATCGACGCCAAAATCGTCCTGCAAGTCCATGACGAGCTTATCCTTGAAGCCGCCGACAACTGCGTGAAACAGGCCGCCCAAATACTTAAGCGTGAAATGGAAAACGCGGTCAAGCTTTCAGTCCCCCTCACTGCCGAGCTCTCCTTCGGTAAACGCTGGTTCGATTGCAAATGACCTTTGGCCACTACCCTTGCTCTTGCCTTTGCCTTTTTTGCTTTTGCGCGCTTTGATGCCATCACGCCGGTCATCGCGCCCGCCATCGCGCCGCAGGACATGCGGGTCCGACAAACCAACCCTCAAAGAGCAAAGGCATAAAAGGGCAAGTTAATCCTCTTGAAATATTGAAATAAGCGGCGTGATGTGATAAAATAGATATAATGCAGCAAAAACGAGTGAAAGGAGCAAAAGCTCATGATAAAAACCACTAAAAGCGGTATATATTACACAAACAAAGAGGTGCGGCAAAAGCATGAGATGCGGCCGGAGGAAGCGAAAAAAGGAACCATAACCTATGGGATACTGAGCGCTCACAACATTTCAAAAGACGAAAATCAATTAAAGATAAAATTTGACGCGATAGCGTCGCACGATATAACATACGTCGGAATAATACAGACGGCGCGCGCATCGGGGCTTAAGGAGTTTCCGCTGCCGTACATACTTACAAACTGCCACAATTCGCTGTGCGCGGTCGGAGGCACAATAAACGAAGACGACCATGCGTTTGGTTTATCGGCCGCCAAGCGCTACGGAGGAATATACGTACCGGCGCATCAAGCGGTTATACACTCGTACATGAGGGAACGTTACGCGTCGTGCGGCAAGATGATACTTGGCTCGGACTCGCACACGCGGTACGGAGCGCTCGGATGTATGGCGATAGGCGAAGGCGGCCCGGAGTTGGTTAAACAATTATTGTCAAAAACATACGACATAAGCTACCCGGAAGTCATATGCGTACACTTGACGGGCGCGCCTAAGACGGGCGTGGGCCCGCAGGACGTTGCGCTTGCGCTGATAAAGGAGGTTTTCGCCTCGGGCTTTGTAAAAAATAAGGTGCTTGAATTTGTCGGCGAGGGTATATCCTCGCTTCCGATGGAGTTTCGAAACGGAATAGACGTTATGACGACCGAAACGACCTGCCTTTCTTCAATTTGGGAAACCGACGAAAAGACAAAGAGGTATCTTGAGCTTCACGGCAGGGCCCGCGATTACAGAAAGCTTGCTCCCGCGGATGTGGCGTACTATGACGGTCTGATCGAGATCGACCTGTCGACAATCGAGCCCATGATTGCGCTTCCCTTCCACCCGTCAAACGCGTACACGATAAAAGAATTTCTGGAAAACGCACAGGATATTCTCGCGTCGGTCGAGCAAAATGCGACAAAACAGCTCGGTATACAAAAGGGCCGACTTGATTTGCGTTCGAAGCTGAAAAAAGACGGCTTTTACGTCGACCAAGGCGTTATCGCGGGCTGCGCGGGCGGCACTTACGACAATCTGTGCGCCGCGAGCGACATACTTGAAAACGCCTCCACAGGGCAAGGGCATTTTTCTTTGTCGATATATCCCGCCTCGCAGCCCGTAATGCTCGAGCTGATTCGAAGCGGACGCGCATCAAAACTGATCACGGCCGGGGCGACGCTGAGAAGCGCCTTCTGCGGTCCCTGCTTTGGCGCCGGAGACGTGCCGTCAAACGGCTCGCTTTCGATACGTCACAGCACGAGAAACTTCCCGAACCGCGAGGGCAGCAAGCCGGGAGAAAATCAGATAGCCGCCGTGGCGCTTATGGACTCAAGATCGATAGCAGCCACCGCCGCGCGAGGAGGAAAGCTCACTCCCGCCACCGAGCTTGATATTAACTACAGCGCTCCCGACTATAAATTCGACGATACCGTCTATAAAAACAGAGTATACAACGGATACGGCCGTCCCGAACCCGAAACGCCCCTCGTTTTCGGCCCCAATATAGCCGACTGGCCGGCCTTTTCGCCGGCTGCTGACTGTATGCTGATCAAAACAGTAAGCGTTATAAACGACCCCGTCACAACGACCGACGAGCTTATCCCCTCGGGCGACACGTCCTCTTATCGATCCAATCCCGAAAAGCTTTCCTCCTTCGCCCTTTCGCGCAAGGACCCTTCATATGTCCCCAAAGCAAAACAAATGAGGGAGTTGGAACACCGGCGCCTCGCCGGAGAGCATATATCCGAACTGGACGACATATATAAAATTCTCGCAGAAATCACCGACGCTCCCGCTGACAGCATCATGCTCGGCTCGCTCATCTGTGCGGTTAAACCCGGCGACGGCAGCGCAAGAGAACAGGCGGCTTCCTGTCAAAGAGTGCTCGGCGGACTCGCCAATATCGCAAATGAATACGCGACAAAACGCTATCGCTCCAACCTTATCAACTGGGGTATCCTTCCCTTTACCGTGAAGGGCGACTTCCCCGTCGCACCCGATGACTTTGTCTTTCTGAGCGGCGTTCGAAGCGCGCTTGAACATGGCATTAACACCATTAACGCTAAAATCATCCCCGCCGACGGATCCGCCGTCCGCGACGCCGTGCTTTCACTTGACAACCTCTCAAAGGACGATCGCCGCATACTGCTTGACGGCTGCCTTATCAATTACTATAAAAATTGAACGCCTTTTTGACCTTGCGCTGAATTTCCTTGCACTTTTTAAAAATCCAGGCTCCCGCCGCAGACACGCTGAAAATCTTATGTGAGCATGCTCACATAAGAACCGCCGCCGCTACGTCCCGCGTCGCCCGCGCCGCCGCAAATGCTTGTAAAATTCTCAAAATTAAATAAAGATTTTGTTTACGAAGAGTCTTTAAAAGTAGTTGACTTTCCGCTTGACAGAGAAGAAAAAAAGGTGTATAATCTTATGCTGGTAAAGCATAACGCAACAAAATTTTTACGCCGCTTTACAATTTATCGAGAATACATAAATACATATATGGAGATTTAGGAGATATCGACGTTATGAAGCTTGATTTTATCAAAATGCATGGCTGCGGAAACGACTACATTTACATTGACTGTTTTAAATACACGATAAAAAACCCCGGCGAGCTGTCAAAAAAGCTTTCTGAAAGACATTTTTATATCGGCGGAGACGGACTTATATTGGTCTGCCCCTCAGACAAGGCCGACGCCGCTATGAGAATGTTCAACGCCGACGGAAGCGAAGGTAAAATGTGCGGCAACGGCATCCGCTGCGCCGCAAAGTTCGTATATGACAACGGTATTTCAAAAAACAACCCTCTTTTTATTGAAACTCCGGCGGGAATTAAAAAAATAAGCCTTGAAATAAAAGACGGCAAGGCCTACCGCGCGACCGTCGATATGGGCGCCCCTTCCTTTGACCCCGAGTCTGTCCCGGTCAAAAGCGATTCAAATGAACCGATAATCGGTAAAACGATTTTTGTCGGCACTCATAATCACAAGGTGACCTGCCTCAGTATGGGCAACCCTCACTGCGTCCTCTTTGTTCCGCATGATTTCGACCTTAAAAACTTCGATATCCAAAGCGCCGGACCAAGATTTGAAAACGACCCCATTTTCCCCGAAAGAGTGAATACCGAATTTGTTAAATTCATAGACAAAACACATCTTGAAATGCGCGTTTGGGAACGCGGAAGCGGCGAAACCTGGGCCTGCGGCACGGGTACCTGCGCCACCGTCGTCGCAGCCTGCGAAAACGGCCTGTGCGATAAAAATACCGATATTACGGTCAAACTGCTCGGCGGTGAACTCGTGGTGCGCTACACCGATAAGACAGTATATATGACCGGCGAGGCAGTCGAGGCATTCAGAGGAGTTATCGATATCGATTATTGACCGCCCCGATGTTAAATCGGTATTAACCCGTATTACATACGCCCCGTGCACCCCATACGCCCCGCATCACCCCGTATGCCCCGTGCACCCCGATATTAAAAGGAGAACCAATATGAAAATAAACGCCAATTTCGCTAATCTGAAACCGTCCTACCTGTTTCGGGATATCGCCCAAAAAACCGCTGAGTATAAGGCCGCTCACCCTGAAACCGATATTATTAAAATGGGTATCGGCGACGTTACCCTCCCCCTCTGTAAGGCGGCAGTGACCGCAATGGAAAAGGCCGTCGCGGAAATGGGCAATAAGGAAACATTTCACGGCTACCCCGAGGCTTTCGGCGAAAGCTTCCTCCTTGAGGCGATTTCTAATTACTATAAAAAGGAAATGGGCGTTCGCCTCGATACAAATGAAATATGCGTCACCTGCGGCGCTAAAGAAGATGTAAGCAATATTCTCGATATCTTCTCCGCCGATAATACCGTCCTTATTCCTGACCCCGTCTACCCCGTTTACTACGATACCAATGTGATGGACGGCAGAAAAATAAACTTCATCTCCTCAAATGAGTCAAATTCTTTCCTGCCTCTGCCTGATGAAAATACAAAAGGCGATATTATCTACCTCTGCTCCCCAAATAACCCTACCGGCGCCGCTTATACAAGAGATCAACTTAAAATTTGGGTCGACTTCGCCCTCTCTCATGACGCCGTTATCCTGTACGACGCCGCTTATGAAATCTTCGTCAGCGACCCCGATTGCCCGAGAAGTATCTTCGAAATAGAGGGCGCTGAAAAATGCGCTGTCGAATTCTGCTCTTTCTCTAAAACCGCCGGCTTTACCGGTACTCGCTGCGGCTATACCGTTATTCCCTCTGAACTCTCTTTTGATAACACTTCCCTCCTCTCTCTTTGGAAACGCCGCCAGTCTACTAAATTTAACGGAGTCGCCTACATAATCCAACGCGGCGCCGCCGCCGTCCTCTCAGATGAGGGCGTTAAACAAATCAGAGAAAATATCAATTACTATCGCACTAATACCGCTAATATGATGAATACCTTCGATAAACTTAATATTAAATATTACGGCGGTAAAAATAGCCCTTATATTTGGCTTAAATGCCCGAATAATATGAAAAGCTGGGAATTCTTCGACCTCCTCCTCACTAAATGCGGCGTCGTCGGTACCCCCGGCGAGGGCTTCGGCGTCAACGGCGAGGGCTTTTTCAGACTCTCCGGCTTCGGCGACGTCAATCGCACCCTCGAGGCCCTTCAAAGAATTCAAAAACTGTTTGAATAAATAAAAAGGACAAAGACACTCGCGTCTGCGCGAGAGCCTTTGCCCCTTTTTTTCGGGGAGCTTTTTGAAAAAAGCCTCCCCGAACCCCTGCAAAAACTTTCAAAACTGCTAAGACGGCCGCGTTTGTGCGGCCCCTTCGATTTATAAACTTTAGAGCGGAATCTTCATTAGCGCGGCGAACGCTCTGCCGCCCTTCGGGCGTGCAGAGTCAGGGCAGGAGGGTACGGCGTCGGGGGAAAGCGAGCTTTCACCGAGTCGCCGTACCCTTTGCCCTGACCTTGCGTAGGCTTTGCCCACGCAAGGCCCGCCGCGCCGCACTACGGTTTGTTTTGTTTGTTTCTCCGGCTTTTCAAAAGCCGGCGGATCGAGGGCAGAGCCCCGTCGCGCCCGCAGGCGCGAAAGACCCGTTAATATGCGATGCACGCAAATAAAAGACTGCGCGCAGCACTACTGTTTGTTTTGTTTGTTTCCCCGGCTTTTCAAAAGCCGGCGAAGGTCAAGGGCGAGGAGCCCTTGTCGCGCCCGCAGGCGCGAAAGGCTTCTTAACAAGCGACGTGCGCGTCCGCGGGCGGGGGGTGGTGATCAAATATCGAGTTTCATATCGCCGGTTTTAACGAGGTGAGCTTTACGGAGAAGTTCATTAAAGGCGAAGGAAGCGACGGCGGGAAGGAGGAGGCAGAGGGTAAAGGTACCGAGGATCACATTAAGGGAATAGCCGCTGGAGGCGAAGATACCAATAGGGCCGACGAGGCCGCAGGTACCCATACCGGCGGAGACGCCGGAGCATTTAAGGTGAAAAGCGACGGCGGACAATGCGCCGCAAAGGCCACCGGCGAGGGTAGGGGCGATCCAGATTTGGGGTTTACGGCAGATATTACCCATTTGGAGCATTGAGGTACCGAGGCCCTGAGCGACGAGTCCGCCCCATTTATTTTCCCTAAAGGAGATAGCGGCGAAGCCGACCATTTGGGCGCAGCAACCGACGGCGGCGGCGCCGCCGGCGAGGAGCATTGCCTCGGAGTTAGCGGAGCTTTCGATTATAGCGGGGTTGAAGATCATAGCGCAGAGGGCGGCGGAGGAGATTGGCAGAGTCAAGATCATACCGACGATCATAGCGACGACGACACCCATAAGGAGGGGGGCCCAAGCCATAGCGATGCCGATGAACTCGGCGAGGTAATAGATAAGCACGGACACGGCGGGGCAGACGAGGAGGGAGACGGCGTAGCCGGAGAGGATAGTGACGACAGGTGTAAGCAATATATCGACAGGAGTTTCTTTTGAGACGATTTTACCGATTTCGCAAGCGATGATAACTGCGAAGAAAGCTCCGGCGGGGCCGGCGCTCAGAGTTTCGCCGGCGAAGGTGAAGGTAAAGGAGTTACCGATATGGCCGACCACGGCGCAGGAATAGATAACGAGGGCGGGTGCCTTAAGGGCGTACGCGATAGCGACGCCGATAGCCATCCCGGTTGCGGCCTGGGCGTAATTTTTTATATCGGTACAGAAAGCGAGGGAAAAGGAATCGCCGAGAGTTCCGAATATAGTACCGATAAGCAAGGTAGCGAACAGTCCGAGCGCCATTGCGCCCATTGCGTCGATAAAGTATCTTTTAGCCTTTATTTCGATGTTTTTTCTTTCAAGAAAGCTCTTAACTTTTCCCATTTTATATCTTTCATATCCTTTCACAAGTTCAAACTGACGGGCAGTATAATTACATAATACAAACAGCATAATATCTACACGATTTATACAAAATGACGGTGGAGCGCAAAAGCGCATACGGTATAAAGCGGTCATTTTATAAATTATATACCTTTAATAAAATTTTGTCAATGTAAACATAGCACAAAGTGCGATAAATTAAATCTCGAATTATTGACATTGTGCTTAAAATGTGATAAAATGTTTCTGAATAAAGATAAAACAAAAAAGAGACATATTATACGGAGGAGACATGGAAATAGCGATCATAGCGGACGATACGAAAAAAGAATTACTGACCGAATTTTGCATAGCATACCGCGGAATTCTCGGAAAGCACACGATCTGTGCCACCTCTACCACCGGAAAGTATATAGCGGACGCCACGGGGCTTGAGATCGAACGGGTTATGGCGGGGTCGCAGGGCGGCGCCGAACAGATTGCCCAAAGGATAGCGTACAACGAGATTGATCTGCTGATTTTTTTCAGAGGAACTCGCATGAACCGTGAGGTAAGCGAGGTTGAAAACGACCTGCTTCGCCTGTGCGACACCTACACCGTTCCGGTTGCGACAAATATTGCCACTGCAGAAATACTTGTC
Organism: uncultured Clostridia bacterium; assembly: GCA_947588825.1. Taxonomy (GTDB): domain Bacteria; phylum Bacillota; class Clostridia; order Oscillospirales; family CAG-272; genus CAKSQF01. The sequence continues at coordinate 12,758 of CANPZU010000029.1, read as the reverse complement.
ATGGCGCTCGAACGCGGCGACCTTGACTGGCGCAAGCTGATAAATCCGGAGCGCGGCAAATAAGCGCGCCGCGTTGCCGGTTATCGGTTATTTTAGACTTTTCGTTTAAAAGCGAGCGCGTTTGACTTTTCACGCGCAAAATCAAAGCAAAAGTCATTATACGCGCGTTATCATTAATTAATTAAGTATTAATATTAACCATATTCATGGGCGAAACAAAAACAAGTGAAAGAGAGAGGATGATCGCCTTGAGCAAACCAACCGCTCATAAGAGAAAAACCAAAATAGTCTGCACCTTGGGACCCGCAAGCAACAGCGAGAAGATAATCGAGCAGCTTATTGCCGCGGGCATGAACGTCGCAAGGCTTAACTTTTCGCACAATACGCACGACTATCATAAAGAAGTCATCGACAATGTAAAAAAGGTCAGAGACCGTCTGAAGGCTCCCGTTGCAATAATGCTTGACACCAAAGGTCCTGAAATCCGCCTCAAAACCTTTGAAGGAGGCTCGGTCTTTCTCAAAGACGGCGCGTCTTTTACCCTCACCTCAAGGGATGTAGTCGGCAGCGACAATGAATGTTCGATTTCTTACCGTGAACTTCCCTCTCAACTCAAACCGGGTACGGTGATTCTTATCGACGACGGAAAAATTCGCCTCAGCGTCGAAGGCACTTCCGATACCGACATTCACTGCCGCGTGATCGAGGGCGGAAAAGTTTCCGACCGAAAGAGCATAAACGTGCCCAACGTTCATCTTCAAATGCCCTACATATCCGCCGCGGACGAAAGCGACCTGCTGTTCGGTATTGAAAACGACGTTGATTTTGTCGCCGCCTCCTTTGTGCGCTGTGCGGAGGACGTTATCGAGCTGCGTAAGTTTCTTAATTACCACGGCGGCCACAGTATTAAAATAATATCGAAAATTGAAAACATCGAGGGAGTCAATAATTTCGACAAAATTCTTGAAAATTCCGACGGCATTATGGTCGCAAGAGGCGATATGGGTGTCGAGGTCGACTTTGAAAAACTCCCGGGTATACAAAAGAAGTTTATACGAAAGTGCTATTCGGCGGGCAAGATGGTCATTACCGCCACCCAAATGCTTGAATCCATGATTCACAGCACCACTCCGACAAGAGCGGAGATAACCGACGTAGCTAACGCCGTCTTTGACGGGACCTCCGCCATCATGCTCTCCGGCGAAACCGCCATGGGCGACCATCCCGTTAAAGTCGTTCAAGTCATGTCAAAAATTGCCATTCAAGCCGAAAAGGATTGCTTTGAAATGGACATATTCAAGAATATGACGCACGATATTGACTTTTCGGATATCACAAACGCCATATGTGACGCCGCCTGTACGACCGCGAAAGACCTTAACGCCGCGGCAATCATCGCCGTCACTAAAAGCGGCTCCACGGCAAGGCGCGTTTCTAAGTTTCGGCCCTTTATACCCATCGTCGCCGCCACTCCCGATAAAAAGACCTTCTGTCAGCTCGCCCTATCCTGGGGGGTATTCCCTGTTCTCTCACTTGAACAAAACGATACCGACCGCCTTTTTATGCACGCCATCGACTGCGCGCGCCAAATCGACATAGTTAATAAGGGCGACCGCGTCGTCGTCACCGCCGGCGTACCCCTTAATATCGCGGGAACCACCAATATTCTTAAGGTAGAGATGGTTTGATATTTTTGATATTTATCGACTTTTAAAGTGCTTTTGCTTTTATTATTACATATTCATAATACCAATCAACTGTAAAAAACGCCGCCCGGCTTGTTTTCGGGCGGCGTTTACCTTTTTGGCGCGTTTTGCCGAACGGGCCGGGGATTAATTTTAACTGTTTAAAGTATCAAAGCCTCTTTGGCAAACGCAAAAGCAATTGAGCGCTTTTATGCTCTATTATAAAAAACCGCCTAAGTAAAAGACGCGTCCTCTTCTTACTTTCTTACTTTCAGCAAATACCGCCGTGCAAAATAAAAAGTGCCTCGCCGCGAATTTCGCTATATTTGTGACATAATATGGCATGTTTTTCTTTTTTCAAATGATATAATACAATAAAAAAGCGAAAAAATACTTTCGCAAGAAGGAGAAAGCGGGAAAATGAAAGAAAGAATACTTTCGGAAATATTTGAAGGACGGCGCAAGCGGATAATCAGCGAAGACAAGGATGAGGAGAACGAGATATACAAAGGCAGTGCCGAGGAGGAATACGCGGGGTATCTTGAAAAGAAGCGGAGCTCGTTTGCGCGGATAGTGAAGCGAGGGAGCGAGGTGGAGTGCAAAGCGGTCGCGACCAGCGATTTTGATGAAGAGATGGAATGCGAAGGCGAGAACAAGGTTGAGATTGCGAGTTTAGCCGAGAGCATCAAGAAGCACGGAATGATGCTGCCGGTGACGGCATACAGGACCGGGGAAAAGCGCTATCGGATAATAGACGGGAGAAAGCGGTACAGAGCGACGGTTTTATTGGGTCGCGAGGAAATTTTTTGCACAATACTTCCCTGCTCGGAAGCCGTAGGCGAGGTGCTTCGCATAAGCGGATATGCCGGCGACAGTCTTTTGAGTTACGGACAGAAAGCGGGGGCGCTGTTACTTGAGCGGGCACTTGACCGGGAGCTGTTAAAATCGGCGTCGCTGTTATCAGACAGGAAGATAGACGCGCTTATAAGCATTGCAAGGCTAAGAGAGCGGGAGGCGGCGACTTTGCGGCAGATAACGCTTGACAGGCTGATCTGCGAAATAGCGGCGATACCCGACGTGCGCTTTCGCGATTATGTAATAATCACCTTCGCAGAGTTATTCAAAGATTTTGAAGAGGACGTGCGCAAGGTTGTTGCAAACAAAGACCGGCGATACACTCCGAGCGACAAAATGATATTCAAGGACATTCGGATCGTATTCAACAGCATTGAGGGGCTGTTAAACAAGCTGCGCAAGTCGGGGATACGCGTAAGCGAAGAACGGTCCGAAAACGGCGAGGAATACACTTACACTATTACCGTGCGCAAGCCCTGAAGTTTCACGTGAAACATTTTGGCGCTTGGCGACGTTATATTTGCAATTATGTCGAATCTTTTGTTTCACATGAAACATTTTTTAAAATTGCTCTATTCCCGACATTTACGCTTGACATTTGCGCTAAAAGGGATTATAATTGAAAGGTCAAAGCATTTGCCGACCTTCGTCTTAGATCACGCGTAAAGAGTAAAGAAAGGAAAGCTGCCATGGGCAAGGTAATTTCATTTTCAAACCAAAAAGGCGGCGTTGGAAAAACAACTTCGGCAGTCAATATCGCCGCCGCACTTACTAAAAAGAAGAAAAAAGTGCTTCTCATTGACCTCGATTCACAGGGAAACGCAACAAGCGGGGTCGGTATATCCCGCAGAAACGTAAAAAACAGCTCGTTTGACCTCATTACCGGCAACGTTGAACCGCTTGAGGCAGTTATCGCCACTCCCTTTGAAAACCTCTTCCTCATACCCTCAAGCATAGACCTTGCGGGCGCCGAAATCGCACTTTCGGAATACGAGAACCGTAATTTGCAGCTCAAAGATAAGTTTGAAGTGCTGAAAGTCGAGTATGACTATGTTATCGTCGACTGCCCGCCCTCCCTCGGCACACTCACCGTCAACGCTCTCGCCGCTTCGGACGGCGTCGTTATCCCAATGACCTGCGAATACTACTCGCTCGAGGGCCTTTCTCAAATAATGCAAACGGTAAAACAGGTAAAAAAACTTTACAACGATAAGCTCGACGTCACAGGAATACTTATAACTATGTACGACAACCGCCTCAACCTCTCAAAACAGGTGCTCGCGGAAGTCGAAAAATATTACGGGGACAAGCTTTTCAAAACACTTATACCGCGAAATATCAGAATAACCGAGGCTCCTTCCTTTGGACAACCAGTAATTTACTTTGATAAACACTCAAAGGGCTCGGTGCGGTATATAAACGCGGCACAAGAACTCATAAAAAGAATATAGGCCGCTGAAAACTAATAAAAGAAAGGAAATTAAGCATGGCTAAAAATAAAAACTCAGGGCTCGGCAAGGGATATCTTGACCTTATGTACGACAGCGCCGAACAGGAAAACGAAAAGCCTGCCGAACTTAAAATTTCTCAAATACAACCGCGCTCCGGGCAACCGAGAAAATCCTTCGAGGACGAGAGCCTGAAAGAGCTTTCTGAATCAATAAAAAAACACGGCGTTATACAGCCCGTCATAGTCAGAGCTTCTGAAGGCGGATTTTATGAGATAATCGCCGGCGAACGCCGCTGGAGAGCAGCTAAAGCCGCCGGACTTACTCATCTGCCTGTCATAATCATAGATGCCGACGATAAAAAAACAGCCGAACTCTCGCTTATCGAAAATATACAACGCCAAGACCTTAACCCTATCGAAGAGGCAAGCGCCTATAAGGAACTTATGCAGCTCTACGGTATGACCCAAGAGGAGCTTTCGGAACGCGTGTCAAAAAGCCGCAGCGCCGTCGCTAATACCCTCAGACTCCTTGACCTGCCCGACGCTTTGCTTTCTCTCGTAAAACAAATGAAACTTTCCGCCGGACATGCGCGCGCGCTCCTCTCAATTAAAAACAGAGAAACTATGCTCGCAGCCGCAAATACCGTCATCGAAAACGGCCTCTCCGTCCGCGAAACGGAAATGCTCGCTAAAAGACTTAACCGCGAGACGAAAAACCCCGCGCCTACACCGGCCTCCGTCTTTAACGTTGACTATAAGGCCGCCCTTGAAAAGAAAATTATGAACAAAACGGGCCACCGCGTTCATATAAACGAAAAGGGAAAAATGAAAAAAATTGAAATTGAATACACCGATCGCGACGATCTCGAAAATCTTCTTGTTACATTCTTTGGGAAAAATATTTTTGACGATATATAATGCAATGAATGATACTTTGATCTTGCGATTAAAAAATTGATGTATAAATAATAATAAATAATATTTAACAATTGGGAGAGTAAAAATGATAGACATAAAATATATAAGAGAAAATCCTAAGGAAGTTATAGCACGCCTCTTGAAAAAGGGCGTCGACGCAAAAGAATCAATATATGAAATTATATCGCTTGATACCGATCGCCGCGATTTGATTAAAAACACCGAACAGCTTAAGGCCGAAAAAAACAAAACCTCAAAACTTATCCCGCTCTATAAAAAAGAGGGAAGAGATACTGCAGAAATTTTCGCCCGTATGAAAGAAATCGGCGATACCGTCGACCTTAACGATAAAAAACTTAAAAATCTGGAAGAATCCTTAAATAACCTCCTTCTCTCTCTGCCTAATCCGCCCGATAACGACCTCCTGCCCGGCGGTAAGGAAAACAACCAACCTATAAGATACTTCGGCAAGCCCCGTACCTTCGACTTCGAGCCTAAAAACCACGTCGATCTCTGCACCGACCTCGGCCTTATCGACTATAAACGCGGCACAAAACTCTCCGGAAACGGCTACTGGATATACAGCGGTATGGGCGCTCGCCTCGAATGGGCTATCCTTAATTACTTTATCGATTTTCATACCGCAAACGGCTATACCTTTATGCTCGTCCCCCATATGCTGGACTATCAGTGCGGCCTTACGGCCGGCCAGTTCCCTAAATTTAAAGACGAAGTCTATTGGCTCGAAACCGCTGAGGATGAACGCCGCCGCTTTATGCTCCCTACCGCCGAAACCGCCCTCGTCTCCCTCCATCGCGACGAAATTATCGCCGAAAATGACCTCCCTAAAAAGTATTTCTCGTATACCCCCTGCTTCAGAAGGGAAGCAGGCTCCTATCGCGCCGATGAACGCGGTATGGTCAGAGGCCATCAGTTCAATAAGGTCGAAATGGTCCAGTATACCTTGCCCGAAAAAAGCGACGACGCCTTCGCTGAACTCGTCGAAAACGCCGAAAACCTTGTTAAGGGCCTCGGCTTTCACTTCAGAACCGTTAAACTCGCCGCCGAGGATTGCTCCGCCTCTATGGCCCGTACCTACGATATCGAAATAAATATACCCTCAATGAACGGCTATAAGGAAGTCTCCTCCGTCTCAAATGCAAGAGATTATCAGGCTCGCCGCGGTATGATCAGAACTCGCCGTAACGACGGCTCTATCGAGTATGTCCATACCCTCAACGGCTCCGGCCTCGCTACCAGCCGCATCTTGCCCGCCCTCGTTGAACAAAACCAAAACGCCGACGGCTCAATCAATGTCCCCGATTGCCTCGTTAAATACCTCGGCGTAAATGTTATCGGTAAATAATGACCTCCCTCGCCCCCTTCAAAAACTTTAAAACTACTAAGACGACCGCGTTTGTGCGAACGTCTTTGGCTTTCTCGGGGAGCTTTTTGAAAAAAGCCTCCCCGAACCCCTTCAAAAACTTTAAAACTGCTAAGACGACCGCGTTTGTGCGGCCCTTTGCTTTATAAACCTTAGAGTGGAATCCTCATTAGCGCGGACGCTCTGCCGCCCTTCAGGCGTGCAGAGTCAAGGCAGGAGGGTACGGCGACTCGGTGAAAGCTCGCTTTCCCCCGACGCCGTACCCTCCTGCCTTGACCTTGCGTAGGCTTTGCCCACGCAAGGCCCGCCGCGCCGCACTACGGTTTGTTCTATTTGTTTCCCCGGCTTTTCAAAAGCCGGCGGGTCGAGGGCAGAGCCCCGTCGCGCCCGCAGGCGCGAAATACTCCTTAACAAGCGACCCACGCGCCCGCGGCGCGAAAGGCCCCTGCAAGTGAAAAGCGCACTCAAGGCCGAATAACGGTTTTGAGTGCGCTTGTGGAAAATATGAAAATCGGTTATCGTTACTTATTGCTACTTATCGTTACTTATCGTTATTTTCCGACACAATATAGTCTTTGTTGGGATGCGGCTGATCGGGGCGATTGAGAAGCTGGCCGGGCAAATGCCGCATTGAGCCCTTCAAAAGCGGGTCATTTGTTTTTTTCATCCAATCGTACAGGCGTTCGGAGAGTTCGTTTTTAATTGCCTGTGTTTCAGGTCTGTCTGCGAGGTTATTTTTCTCATTTGGATCAAAGAACAAATCGTACAGTTCAAGGCGGGGGATGACATGTTCAGCGAGGCCGTATTCCATCAAAAAGCGTTTTGAAAGGCCGTCGTCGATATTCGGCATGATTTGTTTTGTATATTCGTCGTCAAAATGGCGTATAAGCTTATAGCGTTCGGTACGTATTGCGCGGACGGGCTCATAGGCGGCGTGAAAGGTAATTTCGGTAAACAGTTCGTTTCGCACCTGAGATTTATTGCCGTCGATGACAGGTTTAAGCGAGCATCCCTCAAGCCAATCGGGGGGAGTGAGGCCCATGAAGTCGCAGATTGTGGGAAAAACGTCTATTTGTGAGGTCAGTGCGTCGGTACATTTTACCTTAGGGGGGCTGCCGGCCGGTTTTATTATGAGAGTCACGCCGGTTCCCGAGTCATAGAGTGTACATTTCATAAAAGGGAAGGCGACGCCGTGATCGGTGGTTAATATGACGAGCGTACTGTCATAGAGATTTTTTTCCTTAAGCGCGTCAAGTACTGTTTTCATATTTCTGTCGAGCACCTCGCAGCTTGTTACATAATCGGCAAAATCCGCGCGGACCTGAGCGTTATCGGGCAGGCATGCGGGGACTTGGACATAATCGGGATCTATTTTATGATCGAGGTATTTACGGTGTGTAACGCCGAATCCCACAGAGAGAAAAAACGGTTCTTTAAGTTCATTTTTGATATAATCTGCCGCAGCGAAAGCGATGGAGTCCGAGTGCCGTTCCGAGCCCACGCCGTTCTGAGCGGGGATATACCGCTGATAGCCCAGTGTTGACGGGCGGTCGGTCGTCTCGTGCTGGACGCCGGCCAAAGCCGTATAAAAGCCCTGTTTTGCCATAAAAGAGGCCAGGTGATGTTCGTTATTATAGATATATGAGCCCCGATGTGCGAGTCCCATAAGGCCGTTTACATGGGGTGCCTGACCGGTAAGCAGTGCGCCTCGGCTCGGCGAACACGTCGGACACGCGCAGTGAGCGTTACGGAAAACGGTCCCGTCCTCTGCGAGCGATTGCATAGCGGGCGTGTTTATATTAAATCCGTAGACGCCGTTGAATCGTCCCATGTCGTGAGTATGAAGGTAGAGCAGGTTCATGATAAACTCCTTATTTTGAGATTTCGAGCCGATTTTGCCGTCGGTTCCGGCTTTTTACCGAAAGAGAAGGAACAGAACAAGCGGGTATCAAGACTCAATGATTTTACAATTTTAATTTTAAAATATTATACACCACAACGATCAAAATTTTCAAGTAAAAATCGAATTTAAGGCTGAAATTGAAATAAAGACAAGAAAATCTCAAATTATATGCAACGCGGGTGCGGCCTCGCGCGTTCTTTGTCATATAAATCGCATAAAACAAATTCTCTGATTCTCCCGGCCGGACTTTTTCCGATCGTTTTTCGTCATTTTTCGATTTTCTTGCCGTTTTGAGTTTGCTTTTACTGCTTACGGGACTTACGGGGGAAGGTAAGAAGGGGGTACAACGATGAATAAAGTGTCACTTGACAAAAGGGCGCTCCGATGATATAATTTATTTAATTAGATTATTTATTATAATGACTGTTTATGCGCCGCGCGAGCGGGGCGTACAAAGTCGAAAGGACAGTATCATGATTCTTGACGAAGAGACATTGGAGCTTCGGGACATGGTGAGGGAATTTGTTGACAACGAGATAATTCCCAACGCTCCCGAGTATGAAAAGAAAAACGAATTTGCGTATCCGATACTTGACGTGGCGATAAACGAGATGGGCCTTGGATGTCTGTGCCAGCCCGAGGAATTCGGCGGAGCCGGATTGTCAAACGTTGCGTTTTTGACTCTTTCCGAAGAGATTGCACGGGGCGATCTCGGAATTGCTACAACGCTTTTCGGCAACTGCCTTGCCACCTATCCCGTGCTGATTGCCGGTACAGACGAGCAAAAAAAGCTTTGGTTTGACACGCTCGATGAGAAGAAGTACGCGGCGTTTTGTCTGACCGAGCCCAACGCGGGCTCCGACGCGGGCGGCGTGCGGACAAGCGCCGTCGCCGACGGAGACGACTATGTTATAAACGGCACGAAGTGCTTTATCTCAAACGGCGGCATTGCCGGCATATACACGGTGCTCGCGGTGACCGATCCGAAAAAAGGCGTACTTGGTCTTTCGGCGTTCATTGTGGAACGCGACCGCGACGGAGTGTCGATAGGCAAGGAAGAGGACAAGATGGGTATGCGCCTTTCCAACACGACCGAGGTGATTTTCGATCACGTCCGCGTACCCAAGGATCACCTTCTCGGTAAGCTGAATCGAGGTTTTAAGATCATCATGGAAACGCTTGACCACTCGCGTGCGGGGGTCGGCGCGTTCGGCGTGGGAATTGCTCAGAGAGCGCTTGAAGAGGCGACAAAATACGCAAAACAGCGCGTTCAGTTCGGTCAGCCCGTCGCCAATTTTCAGGCGGTTCAGCACATCCTTGCCGACATGGCGATCGAAATCGAGTGCGCAAGGCAGGCGTATCTGCATGCGGGCGAACTCATCGACGCCGGATTGCCCTATAAAATGGAATCCGCAATAGCCAAAACCAAGGGCTCGGACACCGCGATGAAGTGCGCCATAGACGGACTTCAGGTTTTGGGCGGTTACGGCTATATGAAAGAATATCCCCTTGAAAAGCTCGTGCGCGACGCTAAAATCCTTCAAATCTACGAGGGCACAAACCAAATACAAAGAGGCGTCATCGCGGGCTGCCTGCTGAAAAAATACTGATAAATTGCCCCTTGCACAGTGCCCGGCTCACAGTGCCCTTGTACTTTTGCAATTTTTTGCGTGAAAGTTAAAATAACAGGCATACAATCATACAAGCATACAAAATACTGATTTACTTGATATACTGATACTGATAAGGAACGGTAGTTTTATGAACATACTCGTTTGTGTGAAGCAGGTGCCCGACACCACTTCCATAAAAATCGACCCGATAAAACACACGCTGATTCGCACCGGCGTCCCTTCTATCGTCAATCCCTACGACGCTTACGCCCTCGAAATGGCCGCCCGGATCAAGGATGCGGTCGGCGGAAAAATATGCGCGCTCTCAATGGGCCCGGAAATGGCAAAGGACGCCCTTAAAGAATGCCTCTCGGTGGGCGCCGACGAGGCCTATCTCATCAGCGACAGGGTGTTCGGCGGCTCCGATACCCTTGCCACAAGCTGCATAATCTCCACTGCGATAAAGCTTCTCGAAGAGAAAAACGGCGCTCCCTTTGACCTCATTTTCTGCGGAAAACAGGCAATCGACGGGGATACGGGACAGGTCGGCCCCGAAATCGCGGAACACCTTGACCGCGCGCTGATCACTTACGCCTATGAGTCGCAAATCGAGGGCGACGCCATAAAGGTCAGACGCGAAAGCGACGAGGGATACGACATGCTCCTCGCTCACTTTCCCGCCGTCGTAACCGTCGAAAAAACACCTTATGAACCCCGCTATCCCTCAATTAAAAGCAAAATGGCGGCAAGAAAGGCGCAAATAACCACCCTCACCTCCGCCGAGGTCACGGTTGACGAAAACAGTCGCGGCCTTAAAGGCTCGCCTACAAAGGTAAAATCCACCTATACCGCCGAAGTGCAGAAGAACGGTCAGACCATATCGGGACTTGACGGCTCCCTCGCCGGCGCTAAAATTGCCTCTCTTCTGTTCGACGCCGGAATAATCAAATAACTAACAACTAATAACTAACAACTAATAATTAATAACTAATAACAAATAAGGAGACGCTCCAAAATATGCAGACAAAAAACGATCTTTGGGTGTATATAGAGACCGAAGAGGGAAGCGCTAAAAGCGTCGGCTTTGAACTGCTTGCCCCCGGAAGAATCCTCGCAAATAAACTCGGCGTTCGCCTTGTTGCAATCGTGCTCGGAAAAAATGTCGAATCCGTCGCAAAAGACGCTATTGCATACGGCGCCGACGCGGTTATCCTCGTACAGGGCGACGAGTATGATTACTATAACTCCGACGCCTTCGCCTTCGCACTCCATTCCCTTGTTATAAAATATCAGCCCGATATACTCCTTATCGGCGCTACCAAAAACGGACGCGACCTCGGCCCTCGCGTGGCTTGCAAGCTCTCAACCGGCCTTACCGCAGATTGCACGGGCCTCGATATCGATGATGAGTCACTTAACCTCCTCTCAACTCGCCCCGCCTTCGGCGGAAACCTTATGGCAACTATTGTCTGCCCCGATAAACGCCCGCAAATGTCAACCGTCCGACCCGGTACCTTCAAAAAATCAGCCCCCGACCCCTCTCGCTCGGGTGAAATTATCAGAGAAAATATCCATATCGACCCTGAAAAAATTCGCGTGTCCCTTATTCAACGCGTTAAAGAAGTTACCGAACATATTAACCTCGAAGAAGCAGATATCATCGTTTCCGGCGGCCGCGGTATGAAAAAACCTGAAAACTTCGCCATGCTCCGCGAACTCGCCGACCTCCTTGGCGGCTCCGTCGCCGCTTCCCGCGCCGCAGTCGACGCCGGTTGGCTCCCCGCCGCTTATCAGGTCGGTCAGACCGGTAAAACCGTCGCCCCTAAACTCTATATCGCTTGCGGTATCTCCGGCGCCCTTCAGCATATCGTGGGTATGTCCGCCTCCGATACCGTCGTCGCTATCAATAACGACCCCGACGCCCCTATCTTTAAAATCGCTGATTACGCTGTCGTCGGCGACGTTATGGAAGTTATACCCGCTATGATAAAGGCCGTCAGAGAAAAGAAAAATTCTTGACCGACCCCCACACACAGTGTATACTTCACCCCCCCTCGTACAATACCGCATCGCCCGTATTCTATGTCGGCCGCGCATTCTTCACTGCGCGGCCCTTTTTAGTTTCATCCCCCACCGCCTTAATTTTAAACGCCTTTTTCCACCCCACACCCCACCCCCGTACGCACACTGTCCAGCAAAAGCTCGCAAAAATTCGCTTGCATAGGGCCTTTCGCGCCTGCGGGCGCGACAAGGGCTCCTCGCCCTTGACCTCGCCGGTTTTTAAAAAGCCGGGGAAACAAACTAAATTAGCCGTAGTGCGGCGCGTGGGTCGCTTGTTAAGGAGTGTTTCGCGCCTCCGGGCGCGACAAGGGCTCCTCGCCCTTGACCTCGCCGGCTTTTGAAAAGCCGGGGAAACAAATTAAATAAAGAAACCGTAGTGCGGCGCGGCGGCATCTTATTTGCGGGCATCACTTGTTAAAGGACCTTTCGCGCCTGCGGGCGCGACGGGGCGCTGCCCTCGACCCGCCCGCTTTTGAAAAGCGGGGGAAACAAACTAAATTAGCCGTAGTGCGGCGCGGCGGGCCTTGCGTGGGCAAAGCCTACGCAAGGTCAGAGCAGGAGGGTACGGCGTCGGGGGAAAGCGAGCTTTCACCGAGTCGCCGTACCCTTCTGCTCTGACTCTGCACGCCCGAAGGGCGGCAGAGCGTCCGCGCTAATGAAGATTCCGCTCTAAGGTTTATAAAGCGAAGGGGCCGCACAAACGCGGCCGTCTTGATAGTTTGAAAGTTTTTGCAGGGGTTCGGGGAGGCTTTTTTCAAAAAGCTCCCCGAGAAGAAGCGAAGGGGCCGCACAAACGCAGCCGTCTTGGTAGTTTTGAAAGTTTTTGCAGGGGTTCGGGGAGGCTTTTTTCAAAAAGCTCCCCGAGAAGAAGCGAAGGGGCCGCACAAAC
>CANPZU010000028.1 GCA_947588825.1 uncultured Clostridia bacterium | reverse complement strand
TACCCCGGAGGAGCTTGTGCGGCGCAGTATAGCCTGTATAGAATACGGAGGTGAATAACAAGTCAATTTTCAATCCCACCATGTTTAATTGAAATTATTAAGCCAGTCCTTAAACTTTGTATTTAAGGACTGGCTTTGAGACTCGCGTTGTTATGCGATTTTCAACGATTATGTTCAAAAAACACAATAATTCGACTATAATGTGATTATAGCATAACGGCGGTGAACTGTCAAGTGTTTTTCACTATTTTTTTACTGTTTCGCCGTCATATTTTTGGTCAATTAGGAGGGACATCCATGTCAAAACGAGGCGAAAACATTTACAAACGGAAGGACGGACGGTACGAGGGGCGATACGTCAAGGACTACGGCGTTGACGGTAAAATAAACTATGGCTCGGTATATGCCCGTACCTATTCGGAAGCGAAGTCTAAGCTTGCCCAGGCTAAATCCACCAAAAAAGAGCCAACCAAGGGCGCGAGCATGACCGTTTCGCAATGGCTCGCAAACTGGATCGAAACCGACCCGGGCATAAGAGAGACTACAAGGACGGTTTACAGGAGCTATATCAACAATCAAATAGTCCCCAAAATCGGAAAAATACGGCTTAACAGGCTTACAAAAGATACTTTGCAGAACTTTGTTATGTCCATGACGCTTGCACCGGCAACGGTGAGGGCAGTTTTCACTGTTCTTAAAGCCGCGTTGATCTCCGCCGAGGAAAAGGGCTATATAAACAATATTTGGTCAAAGGTCAGGCTGCAAAAAAAGACCAAGACCGAGGTCGGCATATTGTCTTGTTCGGAGCAAAAGCGCTTGGAAAGGGTACTGAACGATGATAATGACATCGGAATTTTGATAAGCCTATACACCGGGCTGCGAATTGGCGAGCTTTGCGCCCTGCGTTGGAGCGATATTGATTTCGGCAGGAGGCAGCTCCACGTCAACGGAACCCAAACCCGATCGGACGCCGGAACAAAGGTGACGCCGCCAAAAAGTCGCTCGTCGGTTAGGGTTATACCAATCCCCGAATTTTTGTCGGAAAAGCTTAAAAATAAACCGCGCCGTGGAGAATTCGTGCTGTCGAGCGGGAACGGCTCGATGGATGTGCGCTCTTACCGCCGACATTTTAAGAAGCTGCTCGATGAGGCGCAGTTGCCCGATATAAAATTCCACGCTCTGCGCCACACCTTTGCCACCCGTGCATTGGAGGTAGGCATGGACTTTAAGACGTTAAGTGAAATACTCGGTCATTCGAGCGTGGCAATAACTCTTGACCTTTATGTTCATTCGCTGGATGAGTATAAAAGAAATCAGATGTCCAAGCTCGGTGAAATCTATTTGCCGTCAGAATAAGCCGTCAGAAAATGGATATAACGCCATAGTTAGGCCAAAAAAGAAAAGCCAGTCCTTAAATACAAAGTTTAAGGACAAAAAACTTGGGTATATACCGCTGGAGGTAGAGGCAGATGGCAGAAGGGATATATCGTTATACGCCGCTCTGGGGTGAATGGAATATTGATTCCTTAATAGGTAAAGGAAGCTATGGTGAAGTATACAAAATTTATAAAATTGAAGACGGCAAACGAATAGAAGCTGCGGCAAAATATATCTCTATTCCTAAAAATGATGAAAACGAGAAAAATTTGCTTCGTCAGTCTTATACAGAAAACGAACTGCCGACTTATCTTGATAAATTGGCTGACAGATATTCCATAGAAATATCGTCAATGCTTAAATTAAAAAATGAAAAAAATGTAGTTCACTATGAGGATCACATTAAAGAAAAGAAAAAAGACGAGCCCGGTTGGGATATCATTATCCGCATGGAGTTATTGACGCCACTTAAGGGCTATCTTGAAGAAAATTCATTAAGCAAAAAAGATGTTGTCAAGTTGGGTATTGATATTTGCTCCGCGATAGAGGGTTGTCAAAAAAACAATGTTATTCACAGAGATATAAAACCTGAAAATATATTTATTGACGCGGACGGGAATTATAAGCTTGGCGATTTCGGCGTATCTAAATTTGGCGCAGGAACGGCAACAGGTACCGTAACCGGAACAGAGGACTATATGGCTCCGGAAATATCAAGAGGAAAACATTATAACAACACCGTGGATATATATTCTCTTGGTATGGCAATGTACAGGCTCCTCAACAATGATAAAATTCCCTTTATTAACGCAGATTATGTACCGGGGCCTGATGAGATTAGCATTGCACAGCAAAAAAGAAAGGATGGCGTTCGTCTCCCTCCTCCAAAATACGGAGGCGACAAGCTTTCAAAAATAATACTGAAGGCGTGTGCGTATAATCGCCATAACAGATATTCCTCTCCGGCGGAAATGTCCGATAAATTAAAAAATCTATTGGAAACCATTGACGACTCGCCTGTCCTTGAAGCGAGAAAAAATAGAAATAAATTTTCAAAAACGGGCACCGGTGAAACGGTTTCCGACATACCAGTTACGGATGGCGGCAGGACTGAATCGGACGTAATAAATCCGGATAAAGACGCAACTATAACGGACATTTCGTCAGCGCATCCAAAACGTAAGAAGCTTATCATTGTAGGCTCAATGGCAGCGAGCATATGTGTTATAGGAATAATAATAGGGTACGTCGCCTATTTAAATATGCAACCTGTGCCCGCAACTAATATTTTAAGCCTTCCATCAAGTACACAATTGGTTGTAGGCGATAGCTTTCAACTTTCACCTAAAATTTATCCTTCCGATGCGGACGGAACAATTTCTTATTTGTCGGAAAATGAAGATATTGCCAAAGTTAATGATAAAGGCGAAATTACAGCAGTGTCGGCAGGCACAACTACTATTACGGTTTATTCAGGTGACATAAAGAAAAAAGTAGATATTAATATATCCGAAAAATTTATTCCTATTTCAGATATAACGGTAGTGAAGTCAGTTGAAATGACCGTTGGGGATAGTTCGACATATTTGGGGGTCAAAATTGATCCGGAAAATGCAACTGAACAAAAATTATTATATACGAGTTCCGATACCAATATCGTGACTGTGGATGAAAATGGTGCAATAACTCCTGTCGCAGATGGCCAGGCTGAAATCACCGTCAGCGCCGGAGATATTACAAAGACAGTTCCGGTAACTGTTAATAAAC
Source organism: uncultured Clostridia bacterium (assembly GCA_947588825.1). Taxonomy (GTDB): domain Bacteria; phylum Bacillota; class Clostridia; order Oscillospirales; family CAG-272; genus CAKSQF01. Next base: position 29,947 of record CANPZU010000028.1, on the reverse strand, counting down.
CGCCTGAGCAAGTGGTAGTAAAAACGCCACCAAAACCACCAACGGTACGAGGAAAAAAGGTACAACCAGCGGAAACACCACCAGCGACAGGAAGTAATGGAACTGAACCGGGAGGAAATGCAGCAGCGGCTCAGGAGGACACTGCGCCGAAAGCTTCTGATGAAGTTACTCAACATGATGAGCCAAACGCATCAGGAAATCAAAACGGAGGGGGGAATTCCGGGAGAGAAATTGCTAACCCTGACGGAGACACATATTATTAAAAAAAGAAAGAGGTTGAAATGATGTTCTTAAAGAAATTACTTTGCATTATCTGTTCTGTTGTTTTCATCACAACAGGAGGAATTTTAACTGTCAACGCAGATGATAGTATCGGCGATGTGATAGGCATTAATAATGATAATTCTGCCTTCTCTGAGTTGGTTTGCGTAATTGGCGATAAAACTTACGTTCCACTTAGACTAATTTTTCCAAATCTCAATGATAAGGAAAACAGAATTGGTATGACAATAAGTTGGAGTGTATCTTACCCGACGATTCATCTGATTTATGGCTCGACAACCGGCGGTAACCTTGAGAATGGCGCGGCTCCATATGACGGAATAAGGAAATGCATAGACATCGTATGGGCCGGCGATCCTTACTATGGTACGGAGGCATCTCTGACAGTGATGGAATATACATATGATGAAAGCGGGGAAAGGATCATATTAAGTTATGATGACAGTATGGCCTTGGAAGACCCAATATTTCTTAAAACTGTTGAAGGCGGCGGAAGAATATTTGTATCAATAGACGACATCAATACATTAGCAAAGTTAATGAAACTTGATGACATTTACAGTGTAAAACTGTACAAATAACGGAGGTTTAAAAATGCTTAATAAGAAAAAAATTTTCATTTGTGGCCTTTGCGCTACGGCGACGATATTTATGTCAATGTCGCCTATTTCAGCAGAAAATCTTGCCGACGAGAATCAAACGCAAACAGCACAGGATTTCGAGGTCGTTAACGAGCAGCAGCCGGAGCAACAACCCGAGCAACAGCCGGAGCAACAACCCGAGCAACAGCCGGAGCAGCAGCCCGAACAGCAGCCGGAGCAGCAGCCCGAGCAGCAGCCTGAACAGCAGCCGGAGCAGCAACCCGAACAGCAGCCGGAGCAACAACCCGAGCAGCAACCCGAACAGCAGCCGGAGCAGCAGCCCGAGCAGCAGCCCGAGCAGCAGCCCGAGCAGCAGCCGGAGCAGCAGCCCGAGCAACAGCCGGAGCAACAGCCTGAACAACAGCCGGAGCAGCAGCCCGAACAGCAACCGGAGCAACAGCCCGAGCAACAGCTCGAACAACAGCCGGAGCAAGATAATTCTTACAGTATAATCGATATAAAGGACTCTAATAATTCCATACAGGTTAACGGTGTTGCTGTTCCACTAAAAAATGCCGGTGTAAAAGAAATTATTTTAGGAAATGGCGGTGCTGTAACATTTGTCCCTGTTAGGCAAATTGCCGAAATGTTAAACTGTACTGTGGCATGGAGAGGAAACGACCAGACTGTGCATATTTTCAAAAATGGTAAGAGCATTACGCTTACATTGAATAAGCCGGAACTTGAAGTGCATGATTTTGAAATCGGATCAAAATTTGTATACACGTCAGATCCTCAGATTAGTTTTGTATATGGTGATAATATGAATGTCACACCATTTATGGAAAACGGGGTGACAATGGTTCCTGTTCGGGCAATATCCGAGAACCTCAATGCTGAAGTATTGTTCGATCCGGACAATAAGATTATTTCCATAAATGACACTTCAGAGGAAATGCGGAGCTATAAGCCTACTATCTCCGATATTAAGGCAAGAAATCTTATCGAGAGCTATAATTACAAGCCGCCAATTGAGTATAAAACGGGTAAAGTAACAGTAAACGTATATGGTGCGTTTGAGGGCGCAAAAGATCTTCTTAAGGATGTATCAGTAACAATTGGTGAAAATACCAATACAATAGACGAAAATGGAAGCTGTATTTTTGAAAAGGTTGAGCCGGCTACTTACGCAATTAATGTAAATAATGTTCCAACCGGATACAGTGTTCAAAAGGGTACAAATCTTAATCTTGATGTCAAGGCCGGAGATAATTTAAGCGTAAATATAGGCATAGAACTTCAAACCGGAAGCGTTTCTATCCATGTATACGGGAATTTTGAGGGGGCTTCAAGTGACCTTGTCAAAGATGTAACAGTTACGCTTGATGGCAAAACTATGAGCTTAAACGGAAGTGGCAGCTGTAACTTCAGTGATATAATTGCAGGAACATACCCTGTCATAGTTAATAATATTCCTGCGGGATATAAGGCCCAGAATACATCTATTAACGCAGAGGTTGTAGCCGGAGAAAACGTATCTATTAATATTGGAATTGTTAAGGATGATAATCCTGTTGAAGCAACAGCCGGAAACCCCGTGCAGTAAAATACTTAATGCAACGGCTATTTATTGCATTATAACTAATAATTAACAAGGTGGGTCCTCCATGGCATATATAGTGCGAATTTACTGTGATAATAATATATTTAGCATTGATTTGAGTAATTATGATTCTGTAACGATTGGTGGAGATAACTCTGATACTCTGTGCATACAATCCGCAAATCTTTCCAAGAATCAAATTTTAATTCAAAAGAAGGGCGAACAGTATATTATTAAAGGAAAGCGCTTATATGACCATGGAGGTACGCCCATTATACGAGATTGTTTAGCCGAAGGAAATCGGTATACAATTTCGTCGATACGGGACATTCATTTGTCTATTCATCCTAAGCAGAATGATAGTGACCAAAAGGTAGGATTATTAGACATAAACAAAATATATATAGGGCGTAATAAAAATAATGATATTGTACTTAGTGATAAACGCACTTCAGGTCAACATTGCCTAATTAAGCGAACAAACGGCGTTTTGAGAATACAAGATTTAGGTAGTACAAACGGAACATATGTAAACGAGAAAAAAATTGGCGAAAGGGTTCTCTGCGACGGAGACGTAATAAACATATCAATTTATCAAATGGTGGTACAAAATAACGCACTACTTTTTTATAATGTTGGAGATGATATGAGTCTCAATCTTCGGCCTCTTGAAAATTCAATTTGCGACCAAGGAACCGACGACAAAGATTCAGGGACAATATCAGTGTTCAAGGTACAAGAAAAAATTTCAATTAACGAAAACAAATCAAATGGCACGGTTTCAGCGTTTGATATAAATATAAACATAGAACACAAATAGAGTATTATGAACGGAGGGAAAATGAGTGAATACAATTAAATTTTCCTCTGCTGTGAGTATTGATAAGGGACGAGTGCGGGTAAATAATGAGGATAATTTTTATTTCAATTCAAAATACTTAACAGCTGATAATAGGGATAAATCAACTTCACTCTCAGAGCCGTCTGTCACAGGCGATGTTTTGATATATGGGGTTTTTGACGGGATGGGCGGAGAAGCGCTCGGAGAGATGGCGTCCCTTATTTCGGCTCAAACATTGGGAAAGTATCACTCTAAAATAAAATCAGGAGAGTATAAAATATCTGAAAAGTTGTTACTTAGGGTTATAAATGACGCAAATTCCCAAATCTGCAAAAAAATAGTCGAAAGCGGTGAAAAACGAATTGGTACAACTTTTTCAGCACTTTACATAAATAATGACAAAGCAAGGGTTATCAATGTCGGAGACAGCAGGGTCTATCTCTTTCGGAACGGTAGACTAATTCAAATATCCGAAGATGACACGACGGCGCAGCGTCTTGTCAATATGGGCTTGATTACAAAAGAAAAAGCAAAAGTCCACGAAGATCGCCACAAGCTAACCCAGCATCTCGGCATTTTCCAAGATGAAATGACAATAGAGCCACATGTTTCAGAAAGAATAGCAATTAAAAAAGGTGATAAATTTTTGCTTTGCAGCGATGGCCTCACGGATATGGTTGATGATGAGGCTATTACAAAGACGCTGTGTAAAAATATTGATAGTCGGCAACTATCATCAGAACTAGTTAATCTGGCTCTTGAAAACGGCGGAAAAGATAATGTAACTGCGATGGTTATAACTGCAAACACTCAAAGTCAGCTTCCTCCAAAAAAAGAACAGAATACACATTCGTCAAAGAACATATCATACCGTAAAACAAAAAAATCAAATGTGAGCTGTGTTATATTTGCAGCAGTAGCAGTTTTAGGCATATTGGCGGCTTTTGCAGCATCGAAATTTTTGACAGTTTCACGGAAAGATAATACTCAATCCGTAACAGCTTCAAAAATTTACTTCTCAAATCCACCTGAAAACGTAGCTGTTGGAGAAAAAGACTTCATTATGGTTTCTGTAGAGCCTTCCGGTGTCGGCGAAAGGCCGAAATTCAGTAGCACAGACAATGAGATATTAAAAATTGACGAAGAAAGCGGTTATTACGAGGCATTAAAACCCGGCAGCGTCATTGTTAAGGCTTCCTTAAATAATTTGGAATGCAAGACTAGCGTCGACATATATCCAAGAGTGGACAATGACACTAAAAATATTAGTGGAACAGAAATTGAGCCTGTGGAGGATATTACTGTTCCTAATGAAATAAATCTTTATGTCGGAGAAAGTACAATAATTGATTATAAAGTTATTTCCAAATCCGTTGATGCACCTGTATATTTTGCCAGTGCCGATACCGATATTGTGGAAATTGATGAAAATGGGGGCTTGCGCGGCGTTTCCGTAGGAACGACGGCGGTTTCGGTAGGTTGCCAAGACGTTATAAAAACAATTGTTGTAAATGTCAGCGAAAGAAAAAATACCCCTGTTCAGAAATATATGAAGAAACAAGTTGATTGATTAAAACAAAACATTAAATTATGTATAGTCTTGATGAAATTATATTTTGGATGTTTTTTGACTGCATATCTCTGCATTGTTAAGGTGCTTCAGTAAATAAAGTGGATGGGGGAAAGAATATGAGTATATTTATAAGGATTTATTACAATGGGTGTTTTAAGGATATATCCATGTCTGACCTCCAGCGTTTTTCTGTTGGTTGCGATGCTAAAGACGGATTTAGTATATCTGGTTCGGATTTAAACAAAGAACACATTCGTTTAGTTAAAAGAAATGATGAATGGGAAGTATCTTGCATTGGTGAAGTATATATGAATGGAAGCAGGATAACCAAGGAAATGTTGGTGCCCGGACAAATATTTATACTAAGTAAGCAACAGCGAATCTCAATGCTTGTTGTTGAGGAATATGAGGATACAAGCGCAGCTCTGAAGTTAAACGCCGATGAAATTACCATAGGCCGAGATGACAAATGTAATATCGTATTGGGTAGCCCTATTGTATCAAGCAGACATGCAAAAATAAAAAAGATGGGTTCAAATTACCATATTATTGATACTAAAAGCATGAATGGCACCTATGTTAATTCAAAAGCGGTGTCTGATTGTATATTAAAGAACAACGATGAAATTGTAATTGGAGAGTCAAAAATCGTATTTAAAGGTGATAGCTTATTATTGTATGGAGTGAAAAGTAAGATTGAAATTCATGACCCAAAACCTAAAGTACGTGGTGTAAAAGAAGCTCCAATATACAAGCGTTCGCCACGTTTGAAACTTGATACTCCAAGTGAAAAAATTGATATACAAAATCCGCCAAATATTGGTTCAAAACCAGAGTTGAATTGGATAAGTATTCTTACATATCCTTTAATAATGGGAATTATGGCTGCTGTTTCGTACTTTACCACGGGGAGTTTGCCACTAACAATTATATTTGCGTGTGCAATGCCTCTTTCTGCTATTTTAACGTATAGAATGCAAATAAGGAAGCATAGAAAGGAAGAAAAGTTAAGACTTAATAAATATAAAGAATATCTTGTAAATATACAAAATGAAATTGATGAGGTTCACGCAAGACAGTTATATGTGCTTACATCTGCAAATCCGGAAACAAGTGATTGCTACGAACTTGTGAAGAATATGTCTAGCAGAATGTGGGAACGTTCACCTCATGATGCCGATTTTATGACACTTAGAATTGGAAGCGGTAAAGTTAAATCTGCTGTTGAAATAAAAACTCCAAACGAAACCTTATCATTATATGAAGATGAGCTTGCGAACAAGGGCAAGCAAATTGCGACTGATAATGAGTTTGTTGAAGATGCGCCTATATTATGCGATGTAAAAACTAACTGTATGGTTGGTATTGTAGGCGATAGGAAAAATACTATTAAGCTTGCAAAAAACATGATTGTTCAAGCTGCAACATTGCATTCATATGAAGAATTAAGAATTGTAACTATATTTCCAAACACAGAAATGGATGATTGGGATTGGGTTAGGTGGCTTCCGCACTCTTTTGATAATTCAAGAAGTTATAGATATATTGCGTGTACAGACATCGATATAAGTGAGCTTTCAAAGAAATTCGAAGACATAGTAAAAGATCGCAAGAGCGAAATTACTGAAAACAGAAGTGGCAGAAAGGTTACACAGCTTCCGTATTATTTATTTGTTGTTGCTGATATTGATGCAGTTGATAATTATAGCATCATGTCAACAATTAGAGAGTGCGATCCTCAGATGAGCATTGGTGCTTTAATACTTACTCAAAATAAGAATGATCTCCATATGGAATGTAAGGAGATAATAGAACTACATGATAACAATGGTGTTATATACAATGCCGAAAACTCCAATATTTTTGAGGAATTTAAAACTGACACAGTTGACAATAAAATGTTTAATATTATAGCTCGTTCTATGGCTCCTGTTAGAGTTGAGGAAGGGCATAAGTCAACGCAACTGCCGGCTTGTGTTACATTTCTTGATGGTTATGATGTTAAGACCCCCGCTGATGTTCCCGTTGCGCAAAACTGGAAAAAAGCACAACCATTTAAGACTATGGCAGTTCCTATCGGCATCAGAGAGAATGGCGAAAAATTTTATTTTGATATTCACGAAAAGAAACATGGACCCCACGGATTAGTTGCTGGAACTACAGGCTCCGGTAAATCCGAAATGGTTCAGTCGTGGATTTTGTCGATGGCATTGACCTTTTCACCTAGTGACGTTTCCTTTGTGCTAATCGACTTTAAGGGAACAGGTTTGATTAAACCTTTTGAAAAATTGCCGCATTTGGCAGGAACAATTTCAAATATCGACAAGAAAATACACAGAAATCTTGTCGCATTAGAATGTGAATTGACAAGAAGACAAGTTTTATTTAATAAGTATAGCGTACAGAATATTTCTGATTATCAAAAACTGTATCATAAAGGTCAGGCTAATGAAGCATTATCTGCATTATTCATTATAATAGATGAGTTCGCAGAATTTAAGGCGCAGTTCCCTGAATTTATGAGCATCATTGATAGAACATTTGCTATTGGCCGTACACTTGGAATATTCATTGTTTTGCTTACACAGAAACCGGCAGGCGTTGTAAGTGATAAGATGAATGCAAATACCCGATTTAGATGGTGCCTTAAAGTCGCCAATAAAGGAGATAGTAACGATATGTTACATCACCCTGACGCTGCAAAAATAACGGTACCCGGTAGAGCGTATGTTCAGGTGGGTGAAGATGAGGTTTATGAGGAAATTCAGTCGTTTTGGAGTGGCGCCCCATATAATCCTGATAAGAAGGATAAAATGACAGTTGTACCAAAAATAGTCGGGGTAGCATTGAACGGTAAAAGAATTACATTCGAGAACAGGAATAAGACAATAGGTATTGATTTTGGGGGAAAAGATGAGATTAAAGAAATTGATGCAATTGTAAATTTCTTATATGAGTATGTTGAAGAGAATGATATTTCGAAAGCAAGAAAAGTATGGACCGATAAACTTGAAGACCGTATTGTTTTAAATGATTTAATCGATTTTAAATTTGACAAGAACGGCTGGAAAGAAAATGACGGTGAGCTGACACCTGTTATCGGTTTAATCGATGACCCACGCAAGCAAGCTAAGTATCCAGCGTGTATAGATTTAAGTGGTGAAGGCCATGTTGGTATATATGGTGCACCGTCTACCGGAAAAACAACATTATTACAGACCCTAATTATGTCTATGGTTTGTACATATTCACCAGAAGATGTGAACATATATGTTATGGATTTTAACACATGGGGTATGGGCATATTTAATAACTATCCACATGTGGGTGAAGTTGTTAATGACAATGAAGAAGAAAAAGTAGATAAATTGATAAAGCTTATCAACAAAGAACTTGAGATTAGAAGAGAAAAATTTGCGAAGCATAGTGTTGGCAGTATTAAAGCATATAGAAATGCAACAGGGGAAAAACTTCCTTATATCACGCTTATTGTAGATAATTTTGCTCCGATGTTCCAACTGTATCCGGAAACTGACTCGTTTTTCTTGAACCTTACGAGACAGGGTGGAAGTTACGGTATTTATCTTGTTGCTACAGCAAATCATCCTAACGCTCTGACTTATAAGATAAGCCAAAATATAAAAAATGCAGTAGCGCTTCAAATGAATGACAAGAGTGATTATGCGGCATTGGTTGGTAAGACAAATGGCTTAGAACCTGATAATACTGATGGTCGTGGGTTGATCAAAGGAGAAATGCCGTTGGAATTCCAGACAGCTCTCCCTGCAGTAGGTGACACAGATACAGATAGAGTAGCAATGATTAGGAAATTTGCTGATGAAATGAATAAAGCATGGACAGGCAAAAAGGCAACTCCCATTCCGATGATGCCAGATATAATTACATTTAATAGTGTTACAGATGATGAAATAACATTAGGGATTACGTCATATGAAGTGTATCCTATAGGAATGAATTTTGATCTTAGTCATTATATGCCTATTTCGGGTTTCCCTAAAACAGGTAAAAGCAATATGATCAAGGTAATTGCCAAACAAATGAGAAATGCTTATCAAGATATGGAATTGATTATTTACGATTCAGATAATGGTTTAGAATCAATTAGAACTATCGCTGATAGTTACTTTACTGAAGGGTCAGAACTTGATGCATATATGGCTGAAATTGTAAATGAATTAGCTAGAAGAAAAGAAATCTATGACGCAGGAAAAAATGAGATTTTTAAGACTATTGCAATTTTTATTGACGGCTTCAAAAAGTGCTATGATAAGATTGATGAAAAAACAGCAAGAAGACTTGAAATGATTATCAAGCTTGGAAAAGGCCTCAATGTTTATCTAATCATTTCAGATACTCCTGATGAAATTGGCAAATTGTCTAGTATGGGCAATGTTGTGGCAATGCTAATGACAAGCAGTAAATTGAGCATATTGCTAGGTCGTACATTCAAAGCTCACACCGTTTTTAGAGCGGATCTTCCATACAATGAAGCAGAAGCCAAATTGGGTGAGTTTGAAGGATATATTATCAAGGAAGAACATGCCGAAAGATTTAAGGCGATGTTTGAAAAATAGAGCAAGGAGGAAGAAATGTGATTAGTTGCGAGTTGACCGCAAAAGAAATAATGTGTATTGCCGCAAGTCTAGGGGCAACTGAATTATATGGAATACCTGATGGATTTAGTGGGATTAGTAAATCGGCCTTAAACAAAGAATTGCTGAAGGTACAGAGTTCATTGGAACAGAAAGGATATTTAAAGGAAAATTTTGATGGCGAAGCGTCATTAAGTAATGATTTGCTCAGTATTATAGCCGTTTGCGCAAAGTGCGAGAAGTTCATTGTAATTGATAAGCATATAAAGAACAGAACACAAGAAGGAATCCTCTTTTATGTGAAAGGTGAAACAACTGTAAAGGCTGTTAAAAACGATGATATATACGAAATGTCGATTTTTGACACATCAATGATTAAATCAACATTGAACGAATTAATTGAGTGGAAAGAGCCGAACTATAAGGACAAAACAGAATTTACGTTAGCAAATAAAGTTTTAGTAAAAGCAAAAACTTTAAAAGCACGTCAGGCAGAAGAGGCGGCGGCTAAGGAGCTTAGAGACTGCGGCGTAGGAGCTGAGGCTGCGAAAGTTGTCCTGTCGGGATTAAATGGTGATGAAGACTTCTATTCGTTAACCTTTGCAAATCTTTTGGCTCAAACGGATAATATCGACAATGTGATGTATATAATCTCAAATGGTAAAGCTTTAAGGTTAAAATCTGCAATTGAGGATGAACAGGATGTTGTACATTTTACAACGGCAACATATAATGGTATTTTAAACGAACTCAAAACTATGCTTGAAAAGTTAGAAGTGAGTGGTGAGGTGTTTAAATAATGGATAATGTAATCATAACACTAATGTTTGAAAGAGGTTATGATCCCTTAGATTTAGAAGTTCCTGCGAGACTGCCTATAGACGAACTTGAAGTGAAAATGCTGGATACTCTTAAAGCTATGGATATTGAACAATTTGAAAGAACGCAAAGGGTGAAATTCAAATTCGAAAATCTTGTTCTTGAACCGGACAAAACTCTGGAAGAGTATGGCGTTTGGGATGGAAGTTATATGACGCTACTTGAAATAGGAGGTTAAGTTATGAGTTTAATCAGTATTAACTATGAAGATACATTAGCACAGGTAAAAAAGCTTCAGGACGCAGCAAATCAGTGTGAGGATGCGGAAAGAGCGGCTAATAAGGCATACTCAGAAGTTTGTGATAACTGGACCGGAGAAGCAGCTGAAGCATTTAAGACAAAAATTGAAGAATGGAAAAGTGAAAACAACAGACTGAAGGAAGAGATCAGGAATGTTGCGCAATTAATTAAAATGGTTGCAAAACAAATTAAAGAAGCGGACGAAGCTGCGGCACGTGCGATGCAGGGGTGATGATTTATGGCAGTGATTCAGTTGAATAAAGGTTCTGCCGGAAGTATCCAAAGTCAAATTAAGTGCATGGAAAATGAAATTGAAGCATCAGCTCAAAAGCTTAATTCTGCGATTGGCAGACTTGATTTTAAAGTGGCTGCACGTGAGAATATAAGATTTAAACTTTATTCAATAAAAAAATCCTTAAATAAACAAGAAACATTAGCAGCTAGATATAGAGAAGTATTTATAAACGTTTCAAACGATCTTATTAGCACAGATGGAAAGTTTGGCGCTCAATCTGCATCCATAGTTGATATAATAAAAGATTTTTTGAATGTTGATTCAGGAAATTTTAATGATTTCTTTACAAAAAATAAAATTTGGAAATATGCTGCTTTGGCTACATTGTTTATGAATAGTAGTGGCCTTGCTATTACATATCTTGCAACTAGTGAGGAAGGTGATGAGCCAAGCTGGTTGGCCAAGTTCATAAATAATAAATATAAAGTAGATGGTAGTGTTCTTGGAGGCGAAAAAAGCGGAAGTACAGATTTGTTTGGAATTGGAACCGCTGGTACTGTAGCTGGAAGCATTTTATATGGAGAAGCAGGCATAAAAAATAAAAGTTCATTTAAATTTAAGGATAAAGATGGAAATTGGGACTGGAAATCGTTTGGTTTATCTACAACAGCGAGTGCAACAGGTGCATTAGCCAAAGGAGAAGCAAGCGGAAATATTGGATATTTACATGGAAAAGCTTCCGGCGAAGCAGTAACCGGCACCGTTTCCGGCGAGGCAAAGGCAACGTTGTACGAGGATGGAGAACTAAATCCTTCTCTGTATATCGGGGCAAAGGCAGAAGGCAGCGTTCTTAAAGGGAAAGCAGAAGCGGGATTTGGAACGGATCAATATGGTGTAGGCGCTAAAGCATCCGGTGATCTATTACATGCTGAGGCAGAAGCAAAAGCCGGTATTGGTTATATCGGAAAAGATGAAGATGGAAATGCACAATATGGAGCCTCGGCGGAAGTAAGTGCAATGGCCAGTGCCGCCCAAGGCAAAGTAGAAGGTGGAATTACCATATTTGGTATTGACATTGATGTAGGTTTAAAAGGATATGCCGGAGCCGCCGGTGTTGAGGCCGGGGCATCTATAACGACTGATGGCGCAACGGCTTCGTTCGGCGGTTCAATGCTGTTAGGAGCCGGGTTGGACGTAAGCATTGATTGGAGTGATGCTGAATGGATTGGCGATTCAATCGATGCAGTAGGAGACTTTGTATCAGGAGCTGTTGACGCCACGGGTGAATTTTTCGATGACGTTGGAGATTTCTTTTCATCGGCATTTGATTTGTTCTAAATAGGAGGCATATAAATGACGATAAATAAGTATTTGCCTATTGGATCTGTAGTTCTTTTGAAGGGCGCAAAAAAAAGGGTAATAATTGTTGGACTATTTCAAACCATCGATGGCGGTGATAATCGATATGATTATTCCGCATGCGTATACCCAGTAGGCGTTATAGATTCAAACAATATGTTGGCATTTAATCACGAAGATATTGATGTTGTATATGCGTATGGATATCAGGATGATGAATATTTTGTAATGAATAAAAAGATATTAGAAAATTCGGACGATAAATAAGACACTGTATCGTCTGTCTCGGGGAGGAAAGATTTTGGAAAGGATACACAAAATGTTGAATACTTTTATTATGTTATTCCCCATTATACCAATAATTTTATTGGTTGTAACAATATGCTTGGGAGTGAATGCACATAACAAACTCAGCAATTTTTCGGAATGTCCAGGAACAATTGTGGATTTTTATGAAAACACGTCAGAGTTAAGAGTTGGAACCGATGCGACCAAAGCTATTTCGCCAATTGTAGTATACAATGTAAATGGCAGAGAGTATAAATTTACTGGGAATTACTGCTCAACCTCAATGAAGGTAGGCGATACCGTTAAGGTCATGTATGACAGTAATAATTATGAAAATGCAACGTTAAAAACCGGGTTATACGTTGCACCAATAATTACAGGCGGGCTTGCTTTATTCTTTGGTATAGCTTGCATAATATTATTTGTACTAAAATCAAAAGGAATTATTTAAGGAGATGTGACATATGAAAGAGCTTTTACCCTTAGGGACGGTTGTTTTACTAAAAGGCGGAGAGAAGAGGCTTATGATATGTGGAAGGATTCAGACAAATGTTGCAACAAATGAAGTTTATGATTATTCTGCCTGCTATTATCCGGAAGGACTTATAAGTTCAAAAGAATTGTTTATGTTCAACAATGAGAATATTGAAAAGGTGTTCTTTATAGGTTTTCAAGACACTGAAGAATTTAAGTTCAGAAAGTTTATAAACAGCACGCTTGAAAATAATGGTGAAAGTTTTGGATAAGTCGGTATGTTAATTCGGACTACATGGAGGTGAGAAATTATGACAGATATTATGCTTAATAAGGTTTCGTTAAACAGTATACGAAGTCAGCTTTCTAAAATGCAATCTGAAGCTGAAGCCTCACGAATTAAAATTTCTTCTGTGATAAATGGTCTTGATTTCGAGGTTGCCGCAAGAGAAAATATTAAATCTCACCTTAATTCAATAAATAAAGTATTAAGCAAACAGGAAATCTTGGCAGAACGATATGGAAAAGTCTTTATAAATGTATCTAATCAAATGGTCGAGACAGATGGCAGATTTGGGAACAGTTCAAAATCCATATTTGATAAAATAAAAGATTTTTTTGAAGATAACACAAATAGATATAAAGACTTTTCTATAAGGAATAAGCTTCTAAAGTTTGCAACGGTAATCGAACTGTTTTTAAAGGGTGAAAGTATTGCAACCAAAACAAAAAATTGGATTATGGATACAATAAAGAAAGCAGGGCATTTTGGTGCTCTTGTAGCACTTGCGGATGGTTTGGTAAATGGAATAAAAAATAATGATAAAATTAAAATTGGGAAAACATTGTATTCTGGATGGAAGGCTATAAAAAATGTCGCAAAAGACGTAAAAAATTTAGGCAAAGTAAAAAGGATCTTACATCCGGACACAATAAAGCAAAGTTGGAAGAAAAGGATATTAGGGATTACAGATTATTTCACAAGGGACTATACTGCGAGCAAATGGTCAAATTGGTGGGGACGATTTAGACAGAATTTAAGGAAAGCTGGTAGAAAAGAAGTCGCAAAAGTTACATGGGCAAGTGCAGCAGTGTCCGGAATATTCAATGCATTTGACAATAAAAAAGAATATGATAAAGGTGAAATTAGCGCTGGTAGAGCGGTGGTGGAAACTATTACAGAGACTGCGGTAGATGTTGCAGTAGATATTGGTGTTACTTCAGTGGTTGCAGCAGCAGTCGGAGCGACTGCAGTTGGACTGGGCGCAACTGTTGCCGCTCCTGGAGTATTAGTTGCTGCCGGCACGGTGGCGGTAAAATCTTTTGTGTTAGATCCTATTGCAAAATGGGCAACTGGTGGCGAAAAAGATTTTACAGAATTTGTATCAGACGGGCTCATTGATACAGCGACAAAAATTGGTCAAGGGCTTTCAAGTGCTGTAAAAAAATTGGGGAACTGTATTTCTGGCGCGACTAAGTCTTTTAAGCCAAGATGGAAATTGGGATTCGGATTATGATTGTTAAAATTAAAAAAGAAAGGTGAGGGTTATGAAGATCAAAGAGTTGTTACCGATTGGTACTATTGTAAGGCTGAAAGATGCAGAAAAGAGAATGATGATTTTTGGGGTCAAGCAAACCAATATAGAGGGAGAGGAAAAAGAATATGACTACATTGGTGTAATGTATCCAGAAGGATATTTAGGTGGAGAGTACCAATTTTTATTTAATCATGAAGATATAGAAACTATATATCATAGAGGCTTTGAAGATGATGAAAGAGAAGGATTTATTTCTAAACTTGCAAAGTTTTATTCAGAGTAGTACTTTTGATAAGTAGATGAGATAGGGCATTATAATTAAATCGATTTTTTGGAGATGAAAATAAATGGCAGAAACAATATTAGTAAATCCTAATACCATGTCCGAAAATAGTAACCAAATCAGGCAGTATAAGGAAGCTCATCAGGAGGTTATGAATAAAATCACAAACCTTGTAATGAACATTGGCGAAGTGTGGCAGGGTGAAGCCCAAAATGCTTTTGTGAGCAAGTTCTTGAGTATGCAGCCTGTATATGACAGCTTTGAAAACGCACTTGAAGAATTTGCGGAATTAATGGACAAGGTTGCGGATGAAATGAAAAAAACAGATGAATCAGGGAAAAATATGATTAATTCAATATACTAAGGTTTATACAGCATATGCTGAATAAATAAATAATCTTATAAGGAGGCCAATTAAAATGGCAGTAATTCAGGTAACCCCAGAAACATTAAGGCAGAAGGCTACGGATGTTCGTACATACAAGAGCGAGCATGATGATGTTATCGCAAAGCTTAAGACTCTTGTAAGTGGTCTTAATGAAACATGGAAAGGTGAGGCGCAGGATGCGTTCTTATCAAAATTTGAAAGCATGCAGTCAACTTTCACTAATTTCTCTGAAATGCTTGAAGGTTATGCAAAACTTATGGATACAGCGGCTACACAGCTCGAAAACACTGATCAGTCGCTGAAGCAGACTATGTCAAATTTTGGCTGATGCCCTGCGGGGGAACACCTGAATGCTTGCGTCCGGGTGTTCCCTTTCATGTTTTACTATAAAAATGCAAACAGTCTTTCGTAAAAAAATGAAATAAAATTTTGAAAATAACAATATGATTACATCATATTTGGAAATAAATGGGGTGTTATTTTGGCCTTACAAACTTGCCATAATTGCGGAAATAAGGTAGGGAAAAATCAGAAATTCTGTTCAAAATGCGGAACTCAAATTAATCAAGAGCAAACAGTTTCTGTTTTCGGCTCCCCCAATACAGAAACTCACAGTGAAGAGAAAAATCATGACGATGTAGGCAGGAAAGAATATTATTTATTGCCGAATGTCAACGGAACAGAAAAAAGAAATACAATAAATAAAATTTTACTGTCTAAGTGGTATTATTTTCTTATTGCTGGTATTGCTGTAATTGCTCTTTTGTGTGTCGTGCTGTCAAAGTTTTCAACAAATGTAACGATTAAAAATGAACCGAAAGAGTATGGAATTGGTGATACAGTTCAAATTGAAGATGTAAACATCACATTAGATAGAGTAGAAAACTTTGACGCAACATTTTCAATTGTTCGTAAGCCCGAAGTTGGTAAGGAATATTTAATGTTATGGTTTACATTAAAAAATGCAGGCAACGGGGAATTTAATTTTAATAATTTGGGTGGTGATAATTCTCTGTGTGACGGTGAAAAGATCTCAAGTTTATACGGTTTTGAGCCTTTCGTAAATTTAGGTAGCTCAATTTGGGGAACCATAGCGCCGGGTGAGGAAAAACAAGGATATGCTGTATATGAAGTAGATGTAAATTGGAACAATTTTGAATTTATTTACGATCCAACCCCGTTTGAAATCGGGGTGATGAATGACAAGTTTGAATTGGAAGAACCAGAAGATGATAGTGTTACATTTAATTTTTCCGTTTCTGATGTAAGTACCAGTATGACGCAGTATAGTAGCCCTAAATATGGACTAACTTCTTTTGAGGATGTAAAAGATATTTATAAGTTCACCTTAAACGGCAAAGAATACTCATTGCCATTCAAAGCAAGTGATCTGTTTGAACTAGGGTGGGAACCGGGACTTGCTGATCCGCAAACGGACACGTTAGATGCTGCGACATACAGTGTTTACACTCTTTACAAAGGTGTCCAGACAATCGACGTTTCAATAGCAAATGTGACAAATGAACCAGATATTTTGAATAATTGCATGGTGATGGAAATTAATGTAACTAAAGATTCCGCTGTTACGTTCGAAACAGCAGATGGATTTAAGATCGGTGATTCTTGCAAAACTGTTTACGAAAAATATGGTGATGAAAAGTATAGAAAGCTGGAAGACATAAAAGATAACCAATTACAATACAAGTTTTTGGATGATCTATTATCAGATGGGCGATTGACAAACATAGGAAGTACCAATAATTTCACAGATAATTTAACAATTCGATGGGATGCATATGAGAAGATTACAAGCATAAGAATGAACCTTGTTTTGTTCAATTAAATGTATTTTAACACAAGGAGAAAAGTTATGGATATAAATTATTATAAAAAGTATGAGCCAATCGACGGCAAATGGTATATTACAAAAGAACTCGGTCGCGGTTCTTTTGGAACGGTGTTTGAAGTTGAACGCAAAGATTTTCCGGATATGAAGTCCGCTATGAAAATCATTTCAATTCCAAATTCACAAAGTGAGGTTCGTAGTTATCGCGAGGAAAACTATGATCTTGATGAGCAAAGTGTCACATCATATTTTTATGGATTTGTAGAAGAGTTTGTAAAAGAGTTTAAATTGATGTCGCAGCTTAAAGGAAACAGTAACATTGTAAGCTATGAAGATCACGATGTAAAAAAACATGAGAATGGAATCGGCTGGGACATTTTCATACGTATGGAACTGTTAAAACCGTTAGGGCAGTATTTTAGTCAAAATACTCCCAATCGGCAAGATATAATAAAATTAGGAATAGATATTTGTAAAGCGCTGGAAACCTGTAAAAGGTACAACATTATACATAGAGATATAAAACCGAGCAATATTTTTGTGTCAGACTCTGGCGATTATAAACTTGGTGATTTTGGTGTAGCAAGAACGCTTGAGAAGACTTCAAGTGGTCTATCAAAAAAGGAACATATACTTATATGGCCCCAGAGGTGTTCAAGGGGGAAAAATACGGGGCCAATGTAGATGTTTATTCGTTAGGTATTGTTATGTATAAATTGCTTAATAACAATCTTGAACCTTTTAGAAAAGATAGAACATATGGCGATGGCGAAAGAGCAATGGAGTTGAGGATGCGGGGAGAAGCATTGCAAAAACCAGTAAACGCCGATGAAAAGCTTGCGGAGATTGTTCTTAAAGCCTGCCAATATAATCCAAAGGAAAGATATCAAAATCCGTCACAAATGCGTGAAGATCTTGAAAGCATCAATGAGGTAACTTCTGCTGATAATTTGCACGGAACTACAGGTGTGTACAATACGAGTGTACAGGAAAATAATGTTCAAAACAATGATGACACAATAAGTTTATTTAAAACTCAAAATTCAAAAAGATTAACAGAAGAAGAAATTGTAAAATTAGCATTTGATCATGAACCGGCTGATTTAAGTAGCAAAAAAGGCAGGTCTTTAGCAGGACAGTGTTTATCAAGGATTTTACCGATATATGATGCTACACAAAAGCTATCCGACGTTATAAAGATGAATAATTCGGAAGATATTAAAGAGTTACTCACAAAAGCAGATATTGATACATTGCTTGTATGTTTTAAGACACTTGCTTTCCATATTAGCAATGGCGATGATAGACAAGTACTTGGTTCGTTACAAAAAAATATTCTTGAAAGCCTAAAAATAAGGAATTTTACGATAAGCCAAAATACAAATGGCACGAATATAGGGCTTAATGAACATGTGAAGCCGCAGATAAAAAAGAGTAGAGAAAATTCCTTCGATTTCAATAAAATAATCTCAGGATTAAAAAAAGAATTCTTAAAAAAGTGGCAACTGTGGACTGCTGTATTTGCGGTTGTAATCCTATCGGCCGGAGCTATACTTATTGTAATGAATATTAATTCCGGCAGCAGCATCGGTGCAGGTGATATGGTTATAGAATATTATCCCAATATTAAGCTTACTGATGAACAGTTAAAAGATTCGGCAGACAACATCTCCGAACGCGCAAAAGTTTTAGGCGCAGACTATAATGTCAAAGTTGAAGACGGAAAAGTTGTTTTAACCATTGACGAAAATTTTGCAGAAACAGTTGATCAAAAAAAATACATATTAGAAATGCTTGGAACAGACGGTACAATGTGCATAGCAAGCGGTTATTCCGTAGAGATGGAGGATTGCAAAGAAGGATTTACAAGCGTAGATGTTGAAAGCGAAAACAAAGACAAGTTCATGAACTACTTTGGAGATAAACTTCCAGAAAATGGTTTGTTAAATAATGATGTAAAAGCTGTTTTAGAAAATCTGGAAACAGAAAATATATACTATTTGCATATAAAGCTTGATAAGGTAACGGCTTTGAATTTCAGTGACATTGCTGAAAAAACAGACAAGCAAAATGCTGAAAGCGGTAAAGTAATTCTAGAGCTTTCCGGTATGTTTGATTTTGTTAGGCACGACACCCTCGTAAGTGGCGGTGTGCAGATGGATTGGACATCTGCTGGTATCATAATAAAAGTACCAAATGCAGATGAATTCTTCTTGATTCCTACATCTGATGCTGCAACTTATTCGAAGTGCCTCGAAGTCTTAAAAAAGGTTTTAGATACTGACTCCATGAAAACAGGATTTAGTTATTCTATAATTGAAGAGCCTAAGTGGGAAAAAGACGAGACCCTTTTCGGTACTTATCAGCAAAAAGATATCAAAGGCGAATATATTATTGCCTTGTTTGACATGGGGGAATATTATAGCGAAAAACTTGACGATGAAAGTTATCAGCAAATTGTAGATACAATAAAAGATAGAATTGATGCGTTGCAAATTCCCTACGCCATGGGATATAGCGGATTGTATGGAAAAAATCTGTCCATCAAAATGTCGCCGGATTATTTGAACTCCGATATGATCCGATTTTTAGCAAATCCTGTAAGTATAGAATTTTATTCGCAGTATGATACTGTATATTTAAATCATCAAAAATTTGATATAGACAATGATGCAAATGGGAATATCTGTCTGAAAGTAACGTTTTTAGAAGATAAAAGTGCAATCATTTCTAAATTTATAGATAAAATTCCTAATACAAAAACTGATGTTGCGGAAGATGGGACGGTGCAGGAAAGCACATTTAACATCAATAATGAGAATGTTTATTTAGTTGTTAATGATGTCACAGTCGCTGGTACAAAAATGGCGGATTTGCAAGAAGACTCAACGCTAACTTTCTCAAACCTACTTATTTTTAACAAGGATATACTATCAAATGATGATGTTCCATTCTTGGAACTTTTACAACAGATTGATCAAGAGTCATATTTAGGTTACGATTGGACTTTGGCTTCAATAAAATACTATAAAGACGGAGAGTATGTAACCGATAATATAAACGAAATTCCTTGGAAGTATAAAGGAAGTGCTGTTGACGAAAATCTAAAGAAAACCGTTGAAAGTTATGGGGCGACAGTAACTAAATCTTTTAAATCAAGAAATGCACTTGAAATTACCGTTGATGCAGAAGAAGGTTTAGATTTCGCGACAAACTTTATGAACAAAGTAGAAGAAATATATAAAGCGTGTAATTTTGATGACTGCTCGTATGCTTCAATTTGGTTTTATGAGGCTGATGCAGGAAAAGATAGTCCTCTAGATGCAGCCCAGTTCGAATTCTCTAAATTAATATATGGAGCTATGAAAATGAATTGGATTGTATTTGATGGACCTGAATACGGCAAGTATGCAGAAGAAGTTGAAAGAATATGTGCTTCCAATCCATTCTATAAAGAGAAAACAGATAGATAATAAGAAATAGTGGAGAGTTGATTATGAATTTTTGTACAAATTGTGGTAAAAAAATAGAACCCGGTCAGAAATTTTGTGTCTCATGTGGCAACCCAGTTGGAAGTACTGATATAAGCGGAATGGGAACATCTAACACTGAATCGACTTCCGGTGATTTGTTTGGAAAAATGGAAAGTAATGCCGAAACAATTAGTAAACAATATGATCCTGAAATCGTGGCTGCTGAACAAAAAATAAAAATGTTAGAACAGGAGCGTCAAGAGAAGGAATTTGCAAGAGCATATCTCCAAAAACAAAATTCGTTGTCGGGCAATTATTTTTTGGGTTTTATCGGGGCCTTGCTTGGAGGCCTGATTGGAGCCATCCCGTGGGCGATTGTATCAAGTATGGGTTGGTTTGTTGCGTGGCTTGGGTATGTAATTGCTATTGCCGCTTCAAAGGGATATGATTTAATGAAAGTTAGATTGAGTATGAAGAAATTATGGTGTGTAGCTATTGCTGTAGTCGTTGGTGTTTTGGCAGGCCAGATAATGAGTGATATGATATCAGTTGCTATGGATGATGAGCTGGGTGGGATGTTCTCTGTAGTTTTTGCTTATTTCGCAGAAAACTTTGGTGAATATCTTTCTATTAACGCCGGGAACTTGGCGCTCGGTTTTCTATTTGCTGCCCTTGGCGGATTTAGTGTATTAAGAGATATAAAAAAGGAAAACGCAATCATAGAAGAGTTAAAGAAAAGAAATTCGGAGGAGGCAAATTTATGAATAAATACGCAAAAAAAGTTGTTTCACAAATAGCCGGGGAAAAATATAAGATATTATTTGTTTTTATATGGATAACATTAGTGTTATATATTGGAATGCCAATGGTAATGGCCGCTCTACATATGGATGATTATTTTTCGTATTTTATGCCTGTATCTGGTTTATCAGGAGCTGCATTTTTAGTAATTTTTATTGTATATATTACTAAAATGTCACCGGTAATAAAGTCTGTAAAAACATTGTCAACTACCGGTAAATTAGATTTTGCTGATGAAATAATAAGTGGTGATTATAATTCAGATGGTAAAATTGGATTTTCCAAACATCTTTTATATGACAAGAAAACGCATGTTATGGTAGCATACGATGATATCTTATGGATTTATAAGAAAGCTCGTGATTGGTATACAATGGAAGTGCTGTTTTGTACTGTAGACGGTAGAAAACATAGGTCAAAAATTGAGGATTTAACATTAAATGAGTTTTTAAAGCGCAGAAACGGTATATTGATAGGGTTTACTTCCAAAAACAAAACTATTTATGACATAAAAGTTAAAGAATTTAAAAAATCTAAAAAATGAAATGAGGGATTAATTATGGCGGATATAAAGTTTTGTGGTAATTGCGGTGCAAAACTAATTGAAAACGCGGATTTCTGCAGCAACTGCGGAAACAAGGTAGAAGTTGGGCAACATGAAAACAATGAAAATAGTGAAGAAAATGTTTATTGGTCATTGCCGACAGAAGACACATTTGGGAAAGCTATAAACAAAACCAACAATTCAAAACGGTCTACTAAATTTAACATTGGACTAATAATTGCTGGTATTGTTGCTGCTGTTTTAGTTGTCATGGCATTCATAGGTATGGTCGTAGAAAAAACTTTACAGAATACGCCAAAAAACGAAACTGAGAATATAACCACTGAATCTGAGGAAGAAATTGATGTCAATTCTTATTTTGATGATGAAGAGAATGAAAAAGAATATGAAAAAGGAATTTTAACAGATACTTCATACGAAAGTGAGTTTGTTGGTGTTAAATATACAGCGCCGGATGGCTGGGTACTTGCGAGCGAATCAGAGCTGGCAGAATTGCCAACCGATGAAAAAACAACATGGGAAATGCAGGCGTTTTCCTCTTTGGACGGCAGTAATATCGTTTTGGCTACAGAAAAACTCCCCATGAAAAATATGACATTAAGTATGTATATAACTTTTTTGACTAATTCATTAAAAAATAATGATCAGCTTACAGTAAGTGATATTAAAGAATATGGCACTATGATCATTGCTGGAGAAGAATACCATATTTTGTCCTACACAGCTATTCAAAACGGCATCAGCCTTACCCAAACATTCTATCTTAGAAAGATAAACACATACATGATTGCTATAACTGTTACCTCTGCCGGGACTCCTAATGAGGATATTCTTAGTGGCTTTGAAAAATATTAAGGAGGCAGTATATGTTTTGTGGAAATTGTGGAAAGCAAATAGAAGATAATCAAAATTTTTGCCCATATTGCGGACATAGAACAACAAAACCTGTATACAATTGTTCAAATTCTACAAATACGGGTGATCCTCAATGTAACAATTATGGATATCAGAGTCATGGTTCTCAAGATGATGTAAAAAATTATAACTTGGTTACTGCATACGTAGAGATGTTTAAAAAATATGCACAGTTTAGCGGAAGAAGCAGGAGAAGTGAATATTGGCTTGCTGTACTGGCAAATTGTATTATTATAATGATTGCTTATACGGTTTTGTTCATTCCGTTGATTTGCGATATTGTCAGCAATGGCGAACCATCGGGAGTTTCGTTTGTAGTAGTTGCAGTTGTTGGAATTATTCTGTTGATTTATTCCTTCGCTGTGATAGTGCCGGTCTTAGCAATGGGAGTTCGTAGGTTACATGACACTGGGAAAAGCGGATGGTATATGCTAATGAGTTTAATTCCATATGTCGGACCAATTATATTAATTATATTTATGGCGACAGATAGTCAAAGCGGAACAAATCAATATGGACCAAACCCAAAGGAACAGAGGATTGCTATTTGACACTCTTGCCGCAGACAGAATTTGTCGTTGCCATATTTAAAAAGCTGTTGGTGCAGGCCGAGAAAAAGAAACAAAAACGTAACATTGAAATTGTACTTGATAAAACCAAAGTGCAGGAAATGAGGGTAAATCTATTATGAAAAATTTTATTACTTTAATCTTAACACTAAATATTGTTTTTTGTTGCACCGCTCCTTGTAGTGCGCATTCAATAGACAGAAAGGACTTGGGGATAAGTTTTACTTTATCTAACGATTGGATAAACGAAAATGACGAATTTGGAATTTCATTCTACCATAATACAACAAAACAAGAGTCAATATACATAGAAGCTATTGACTCTGATTGGGCATGGTCATTAGAGCTTGGTGATGAAGCTGAAATAAAAAAATTCTGTGAAGATCTGTATTCTGATTCGGAATTGGCTCAGAGCTTGTCGACCCAAAATGACGCTTTTGTTAGCGTGAAAGCAGATTCTGCGCAATCACGTTATGAATATTATAATAATACCCAATATTTTCGTTATGAAAAGGCATACACAGCAAGTGCGATTGGGTACTATGATGCTCAGTTTTATGAGACAATATTTGTAACAGCAAAGAATGGCAAATTATATCTTATTTCATATCAACGTAATAGCGTATCTAATCATTTTGATGACGTGGTAAATATGCTTAATAGTATGTCATATTCAAATGGTGAAATTAAAATAAAGATTAATGGTGAGAGAATTTATCCAGATAGTGCGCCTATGTTGATAGAGGGAAGGACACTGGTGCCGATTAGAGCCGTAGCAGAAAAAATGGGATATAGCGTTGCATGGGATGGGGAGAATCAACTTGTTGTTTTGACAAATTCAGATGGTTCATCAATTTTACATTTTGAAATAGGTAACGACATTGCATTGAAGAATTTATCAGAAAAAATTAAATTAGATGTCCCTGCAATCATAGTTGGCGGAAGAACTTATTTACCATTAAGAGCTGTTGCAGAGGCAATGGAAGCAGATGTAAGTTGGGATGGAAACGAGAGAACTGTGGAGATAACACAATAAATACGGGAGGAAACGATGGTATGGTAAAACAAATTATATGTGAGGGTTGCGGCAAAACGATAGGGGATAATCAAAAAACTTGTCCATTTTGTGGTGTGAAAATAAAGAAACAAAATTCATCATCAGAAAGCAAAATTTACGAATTTTCGACAGAAGAAAAGAAAAGGAAGTTTACTAAAAGATTAGTTGCTATAATAGGAGGGGTAGTAGTTCTTCTAACTGTTGCAGTACTATTAACCATTAATCTTTATGGCAATAAGAATGACTTGGTAGATGACAATAAGGATGTCTTGGCAGGTAAAAATACGACTAATTTATATATGCTCAAAAAAAATGTATCTGATGATCAGGCTGTTATTTATATAGAACCGGGTGAAGGATGCAGTAAAGAGCAGTTCAAAAATGCTAGTAATACAATTGTAGAGCGTATAAAAGAGTTTGATCCTGCGGTTGATATTACACAGTCAGAAAATAGAATAACCATGAAGAGCGATAAATCTTTATACTCTAAATATGGAGTTGAACAAAATATATTTGCTGTTGATGGCACTTTCGGTATGGCTATAGATGATTATACGCAGGAAGAAAAAAAGGTATATGAGATCGATAAAGCAGGCATAATTTCTGTTGAAGTTGGCCAGACATCAGGATATGGATTTAGTGAAGAATTGTTAAGCTATGATATGATCAAAGATAATATTTCAATGTTGGCAAATGTTGATATGTACATAGCCGAAGAACCAACTGTAGAATTTATCAAGGTGACTGTAAATGAAACAGAGGCAAATAAAATAAAAACAGTTATGGAAATCGCTCAAGAAAGTGATAGTAGTGTATTGGCTGTTTCTGATTGTAGTAATTTATCTGATATCAGCAACTGCTGGTATGGTGGAACAGAATTGGGCAGCTTATATCCTGTTCAGGGAAGCGATTTCAAGGAAATCTATATTGTTGCTGACAACATTACGTCAGCACCTACATCTAACCTTGTGAAAAAAGTAATAGAAGGTCCTGTTTTTGAAGGAATAATGTATACTGATAATTCACCAATGTACTATGGCTTTATGGATTATGATGGTAATGTGGTTATTGATTTAAAATATGATTATTTAAGAAAGCCTGCTGAAGGTTTGATAGTTGCGCAAAAAAATGGTAAATGGGGATGTATAGATAAAAAAGAAAATGAAATTATAAGTTTCGAGTATGATGCAATAGGCGGTTTCAACAATGGCCTTGCTATTGCAAAAAATGGTGATAAATGGGGAGTAATAAACACAAAAGGCAAAGTTGTAATTGATTATCAGTACGAGGATATGTGTAGCTTTGGAGATGGTTGTGCTCCGTTTAAATTAGATGGTAAATGGGGATTAATTGATGAAAAAGGTAAAGTGATAGTTGAAAATCAATACGAGGATGCTGTTATCCCATATAGAGGTATCACGTCAGTAAAGAAAGATGGTAAATGGGGCGGTATTGATAAAACTGGAAAAACAATTATTCAGTTTGATTATGATAAGTCATTTACTTTCAACGTAGGTGAATGGGCGCCTGTATGCAAAAATGGGAAATATGGTTATATAGATACTAAAGGAAAAATAGTGATCCCGTTTGAATATACACATGCTGACTCTTTTACAGAAGGTTTGGCTGCTGTTCAGCAACATGATAAATTCGGATTTATAAATGAATCAGGTGAAACAGTTATTCCGTTTATGTATGAATGGGCAGATTCATTTGAGGAAGATATGGCATGTGTAACCGAAGATTATAATAAGAATCCATACTTTATTGATAAAAATGGAGAAGCAATTTTAAAACCCGGATATGAAAGCATTACATCGTTTACAAATGGACTTGCTTTAGCAAATTATAATGGCATGGAATTTTACATCAATAAGCAGGGTGAACGGGTTGGTCCATCATATAAAGTATATTAATTTAAAGTAATACCGTACAGAATCGAGCATTTTCGGATTTTTTGCGAGGTCGAATCCAGCAACCAAGTCCCCTGACGGGTAACGCTATTGATAAATTTCGCAGCATGCTTATCCAGGACGGTATCCACGAGAAATTTTTTGCACTGGTTTTTAAAAATCTGAAAAAGCACGGATTGATTTTGAAAAAGGTATTGCCTTAAAACAGATGGGTTTGCAGTCGAAACAGATGGGCTTGATTATAAGTGTATCGGATATCGCGATTGCGTCGCAATTCCCAAAGGCAGCAATGTGATATACGCATTTAGGATACTGTCTATAGGCGAATTCGTAAAAACGTAAAACATTCAACAAGGTTGGTAATATAAAACGTGTAAGTAATGCAATTTTAATTTGAGACTCATATAAAAGTTTAAAACATTCCACATGAAAAGGTGGTGACATTGGCATGTTACGCCAAGAGAAGAAAGCATACAGTTTGGTGACATTGTATGATTACAATGCCAACTCAAAAATCGTTATCAATAAGGATCTTGTGTACATCGGAAGAGAATCGAAATGCGACATTGTAATTAATAGCAGCGTCATAAGCAGAAAGCACGCGGCGCTTATTTGTAACAATGGTCATTGGTTCATAAAAGATTGCGGTTCTCGAAATGGAACGTGGGTAAATGGAAATAAAATTAAAGAAAAGCTTGTACCGTTAAGTAAAGGTGATCGCATAAGCCTTGCAGTTGAATACAATTTTTATTTTGAAGAAATACATGAAGACGAAAGAGAGAAAGCCGACGCAAGTGTTACTGAAAAGCTCGTATTGACCGATACGATCTTCTCATCCATAAAAAATGCCAAAATGAAAAATAATATTTTATTGGATTCGATATGCGGCTGTTTTATTGGCGGTGCTTATGGTGAC
The DNA here is from genome assembly GCA_947588825.1 of uncultured Clostridia bacterium. GTDB lineage: Bacteria > Bacillota > Clostridia > Oscillospirales > CAG-272 > CAKSQF01. Next base: position 2,715 of record CANPZU010000028.1, on the reverse strand, counting down.
GCGCTGGGATATACTGTAGAGTTTATGGAAAGAAAGCATATCTTGAACGAATATGGGGAAAAAGGTATTGTTGATTTACGACTGAGCAACGGTGTTGCCCAAATATCAGACGACACACAAATGACGCTCTTTACGGCCAATGGAATACTTTTCGCACAGACAAGGGCAAAAATGTGCGGGATAAGCGAACCGTTAAGCGCGTATTTTTTTAAAGCATATAAGGAGTGGTACAAAACTCAGATTGAGTCAGATTACTATTATAAATGTGGTGAATTCCATAGCTGCTGGATACATAATATTGAGTTGCTGCATAGGAATCGTGCGCCAGGAAACACTTGTCTTTCCGCAATTGCGTCCGGCGGAGGAAGTATAGAACATCCGGCAAATAACAGCAAGGGCTGTGGAGGTGTAATGCGAATAGCGCCGGTTGGGTGCTTTGCAGCAGCCGGGCATTTAAGTGACGAGGTTGCAACGGCCAAAGAATCGGCGAAAATTGCCGCTTTAACTCATGGACATCCGTTGGGATATATCCCGGCAGCTTTTTTGGGCTGCTTGATACATAAAATTATATTAAACAAGTTGAGCGAAAACAATAAAAAATTGGATGTTTTGATTTCAGAAGCTATGGATATTTGCAAAAATTTATATAATGAAGAGCCGTTTTTTAAAGATTTTGAGCGCATAATTAATCGCGCCGTCAGTTTTTCAACGAGTGACCAATCAGACTATGATGCCATAAAGCAGCTTGGAGAAGGATGGGTTGCCGAAGAAACAGTGGCAATTGCGATTTATTCTGTGCTAAAACATGAAAATGACTTCAAAGAAGCCATGATATGCGCTGTCAACCATGATGGGGACAGTGATTCCACCGGCGCTGTTGCAGGGAACATTCTTGGAGCTGTTCTTGGACTTGAAGATATGCGAATTTCAACACAATGTATAAATTCGATAGAGGTATACGACGTGATTTATGAATTGTCTCAAGACTTGACCCTTGGATGTCAAATGAGCGAATACGGTACATATAAAGATGTAAAATGGACATCGAAATACATAGAGTGCAATTACGGCTGTGAACGTGGTGAATAATATGAATAGATATAAAAATAAGTTTTTTTCTATTATGGGTGATTCTATCAGTACCCTTGAGGGATGTATACCGGATGGATATAATGTTTACTATTCATTAGATAATTTTCTGCAAACAGGTGTCATTACCGATAAAGCAACTTGGTGGGGACAGGTAATTAACTTCTTCTGTGGAAAAATATTGGTAAATAATTCATGGTCCGGCAGCAGGGTCACAAAGCTTCTATCTTCATCATCGGAGTTCCCGTCTGGATGCAGCCGTGAACGTACATGCAATCTTCATGCAGAGGATAGGTATCCCGACGTGATAATGATTTATCTCGGCACAAATGATTATGGGTACGGTGTTCCTATTTATTCGAAAAACAAATCGGGTAATGAAAAGGAGTATTTTTATCCGGCCTATCTTAAAATGATAAGGTCAATAAAAAATAATTATCCATTGGCCGAAATATGGTGCTTTACCATAGGAAGGACATTTATAAAAAATCATCCGTAATTTTCTTTTCCTAAAAGTGCAAATGGAAAGAATGTGGAAGAATATAACAAAGTTATAAGAGAACTCGCGTCAGATCAAGGGTGCGTGCTTAGTCTTAATGAAATATCGATATTCATCAATAAAAGCATTGAGTTCTTTAAAAAAATCATCATAGTCCTGTTTATACTTCGGGCGTAAAAATTTGTAATTTCCGGCACAATAAACCGATATTTCAGGTGGCCTGTTCGGTGAGTAATAGTCATATATCTCTAATATCTCTAAGCCTATCGATTGCAACAATGAAAACAGAATCGGGGCAATGAGCGAAGAGTCTCGAAAACTTGACCGTATTTTTTCATGGAGTCAATAAAATCATCTTTCTGTCCACCATTCATAATAGCATCTGCAACTGCAACTCCTCTAATATAGGTTTTGTATAGTCTAAAGCATTTTCCCATAATCGACTCTATCTGTTTAGGATTATGTCGGCACAATATTGCACTCTATCTTGACCATAGGCGAATTTGATTGTTTTTTGATATTTTGTCAAAATAGACCGTAAAAGGGCGAAAAATTTTTGGTAATTGTTGTATACTAATTACAGTCTTTTTACGGGCGGTGAAGATATGAAAGCGCAGGAAGCGGTTAAAGATCGAATACTTGAATTGTGCAGAGCGAGAATGATAACTGTAAACGCTCTTGCAACTATATCCGGTATGCCGCCGTCAACATTAAAAAATATAATATACGGCACAACGAAAAATACTGGGATTGCAACTATAAAGGCACTTTGTGATGGTTTTGAAATCAGTCTCCCTGAATTTTGATGTGACCCCAAAAAGTTAGACTTTTCATAGCGTAGTAGTTTTGCTGACTGCTACGCTATTTTTATGCAGCCAAGGAGTTGAGCCGATACTCAACCGGACTCATCCACCCAAGTTTCTCTTTAATTCGTTTTTCGTTGTAATATTTTATATATCTTTCGATAGCTTCTCTCAGTTCATCAAAAGATAAGGTATAATATTTTTCGCAAAATCAGAAAAGAGCAAAAAATATAGACATGCTCACAAAATGAATACGTCGCACAAAACTGAACACCTCGGCCGCACGAGTTGAACAGTTGCGTCGCTGAAAATTGAACAGTTCCG
>CANPZU010000027.1 GCA_947588825.1 uncultured Clostridia bacterium | reverse complement strand
TACTTTCACAAAAAAGTTACATTATACTCAACAGGAAAATCTGATATGTTTTACGATTCTAACGACGACCGAATAGTTAAAAGGGTTTGGGGCTTTCCAAAAACCTAAAATGCTTCTTCACGGCATGACCCGTGACAAACATTTTCGCCGTGTGTGGCAACAACGGCTGTGCTTGCTGTTCTCAATACACCAATAATCTTGCTCCCGAAATGTCGTGTCGGGAGCAAATTTTTTTCTCACGGTACTTAAAAAACGGCGAAAAAATGTCCGTTGTAAGGTGAGCGGCGTTGGTGGGTTATTCGGCGGTATTGACGGTCATATATCAATGCTTGAAAAATTTGTAAAGCCGACGGGAAGGTTGATTATAGCGGAGTGCTTTTTAAACACTACGCCGGCGCCTCGCGAACTGATAGATTTTGAGGGAACACTCTATACTTTAAATGAACTGTATAAAATCATTTCGGCAAGAGGCTGGTACATTTCTTACTTTTCCACCGGCACTGACGCTGACTGGGAAAGATATATTTCTTGGGACGCGCGGCGAACCATCGAGAGAATAAGAAAAAATCCCGAAAGTCAAAATGACAAGGATTGGCTTGATAAGTGGTATAATATGTATTTTCAATACCGCCGACAGTATGAAGGCTGGGGATTTTTTGTTCTCGAACGCATATGATTACGGGTATGTCTGAGCAAAATGAAATTGTCAGTTTTGTTTATAAGCAGTACGAACGGCTTGTTAATATATCTGACATCGAATATATAGAAGCTGATGGATGGCTATGTAGAATTTGCACATATGACCGTGAGATAATATGCGCTAAGCGATTAAAGCATTTGCAATCAATATTCGAGAAATATGGATTTGTGCGATGTCATAAAGGCTATATTGTTAATCCGGCGAAAACAGCTAAAATTACTTCCGCAAAAATCATTCTGAAAAGCGGAAAGACCATTCCGTTAGGGAGAACATACAAAAATATTGTACGGCGCGAATTTGAAAGGATTGTATGATACCAATAGGGGCTGTAAAAAAACAGGCCAAAAACATCCGTGGTTCACTGAAGGAAGTGAATCTCGGATGTTTTTGTGTGCTCGGCATGCATTACAACTTGGTGGTGAAAGTCCACTACAGACATGGCAGTAGGAACTGTTAGCCGAAGGCAAGGGCGTCCATCGTGAGGTGGAGTCTGAAGGAAGCCGGATAGAGGGATGAAAAGTACCCGATGGGCAAAACCTCGGTCTGACGAACAGAAACTACATAAAAGGCATACTTGAAACGGACGAGTTTCCAAATCAAAACGAAGTCCAATACTGCCCGAATTTCAAGGTGTAAATGTAGCAGATATACGAGGTGAAGGTGGTAATGCTTACCCGAGGAGGTCTTGCAGACGGAGAAAAGGTTTCTACGTAGTAACAACGAACTGCAAGAAGTCAGCCGAAGCCATAGTACCAAGGAAAACTTGGGAAGGGCTGAACAATCATAAGTCTTTAGTAAACAGCCGAAGGGGGTGGTATGATGAAAACAGAATACACCGAAAGCGGTGGCTACCTGCAAAGGGATATGCAAGGCTGGCTGAATTACTATGGAATAGCGGAAATGAAAAGCACAATGGAAGATTGGAATGGGTGGCTGCGCAGAAGAATACGAATGTATATCTGGAAGCAGTGGAAGAAGCCGAAAACAAGGGTAGAAAACCTAAAGAAATTAGGAATGCCCGAGTGGCAGGCTTACCGAAACGGAAACACTCGGAAAGGATATTGGGCTGTTGCAGGAAGCGGAATATTAAACCACACTATTACAAACGAAAGACTTGCACACCGCGGATATTATGATATATCCGAAGCATACAAGTCTATGCACTTAATATGATTGAACCGCCGTGTACGGAACCGTACGCACGGTGGTGTGAGAGGTCGGCTACTCAACTAATGAGCAGCCTCCTACCCGATTCGGCTGTTTTTTTTACAGCCCCTTTCCACAAGCCTTATTCCACTAATTCTCTCATCTCACAATCGAAAAAGATATTTATATTTTCTGGAATGTCTCCGCTCACTATTTTAGCCGTAAGTTGACGCACCATATGTTCTTCAAAAGCATTCAATTTTCCCTCGTCATCTCTATCCAAAAAATATGAGACATCAACATCAAGTCTTTCGAGGGAACAACGCAGAATATCATCTTTTCGTTTTTCGATTGCCGGGTGTACGATGTGATGAGTAAACTCGTGTATAATCGAGTCCTCTCTAAGCTCGCCCAAGCAAATTGTTAGGTCACCGTCAATGTTGTGATAATCTGACGAATACACACATTTAATCGGATTGATAACAATCTGTATGCTCTCAAAAGGTGATCCAAACTTATCCTTGCAACCATCGAGAATATTTGAAATACTTTTCAACTCATTTTTGCAAATCTGATTCTGTGCCTCAATCCATCTGTTTTCCCATTCCAAATAGCGATGGAAACAATCGCTTTGCATGACTTGTTGCAAAGCCAATGGAAACTGTAAAATCCATTTCCAAAACTTTTGATTTCTTTCAGCGTCAGATATGTTTTTGGCTGAGTAAATTATGTTTTTGTATTCCTCAAAATTGATGAAACGTGCGTAAGACAAATCTATAAAGAAAGTAGCGGTTTCCAACATAGCTGCTCTTGGCCAATACGGATAAACTTCACAACTGTTTTGCCTTGTCTCTGAAAAAAAGGGATATTTACAATTTCCAGATGAGATGAAACTTTGAAGTTTGTCTACTGCTTTTGTGTCACGCTCAAAAGAGTAATAGTTGTACCCGCTTTGCAATAAAGCAAAATAAATTGCTGAAATCATCGGATTGTTTTTTATGGATAGATTTCCTAACGCCATAAGGTCTACCTCCTTTCAAAACCAGCAATGGAAGTAAGAAATAATTAAAATGCCAAATTCTTGGGCAACTATCTCCGACATTTAACATTATACCACCCGAATGTGAAGAAATCTACTGTCCGTTAAGACGGTTAATCAAGTTTTTCTCCTTAAATCTCCGTCCATATGTATATAAAACGCCCCGGCGATTTTGTCCTCGTCCAGTGTTGTTGATGATTTTCAAAGCATTTTTCCGGGGCTGTTTTTTTATCATATTTTTATTATTTCTTCTGCTTTATCTTTCTATAATACCCTCCTGCTCTTTCAAAAATCCCATTCCGATCAAATCCCGTTTTATGGTAGGATAATCGTCATAAATTTTCAAGAGAAGTGAAAAGAGCTTTTTGAATAGTTTTATATATTTAGTTTTTCCGATACAGCGCCGACGATTACCTCTTCAGACTTGTCGAACAGGTAAAGACGCGAAGCGGGTTTATCTGTTTGGCAATGTACACCGCAGATACTTTGCATCTGCAAGGATAGCCGCTTTAGCGGCGCAAGGGGGTGTAGCCCCCTTGACGGAGCGAAGCTACGAAACCTCTCGGAGATTGGCTTTCTGCTGTCAGGGAGGAAGCCTCGCCGCGCATTTATGCGCTTGCGCACATATACATGGTCGAGAGACTATGTATATGTGCGCCCTTTAGTTTCTAAAGGGTTTTGCAACAGCTCGTCAAACTTGAATTGTTCATTTACTTTTCTCGTATTCCTTTGTAGCAAAACACACTACCAACAATGAAGATAACTATGCAAACGACAAGTGGAATCATCAATTCTAATCCTAACAAACTACCGACAATACCTGTTATGCCGTTATAATCCCATTGATGAGGTGCCGCTGCGCAAAGGATTATAATTGCTCCCAAAAAGCCCAATATCTGCCACACTAACCCAAATATCAATTTCTTCATTTTTGTTCACTCTCCAATGCAGATTTGCTGGGAAGTCACCTACCCGACATTTAGTATTATATCACTCGAATGTGAATAAATCTACTGTCCATTAAGACGGTTAATCAAGTTTTTCTCCTTAAATCTCCGTCCATATGTATATAAAACGCTCCGGCGATTTTGTCCTCGACCAGTGTTGTTGATGATTTCCAAAGCATCTTCCGGGGCTGTTTTTTTATCATATTTTTATTATTTCTTCTGCTTTATCTTTCTATAAAACTCTCCTGCTCTTTCAAAAATCCCATTCCGATCAAATCCTGTCTTATGGTAGGATAATCGTCATAAATTTTCAAGAGAAGGGAAAAGAGTTTTTTGAATAGTTTTATATATTTAGTTTTTCCGATACAGCGCCGACGATTACCTCCCGCTTTTTGATCTGTGCCGGCAACTGATTTGGTTTTCAGCTGCGTTTGTAAAATTTATTATGGTACAAGACTTTGAGTAAGTATCACCCTTGCGCGCGTATTTAACCTTAATGCATTATTTATTCTTATCCCAAAAAGAGCAGAGTGAGTCCGTACTCTTCGCAGATATACCGATTTGAAATGTTCGGCTCGTTTTCTAATATCGTCTCGAGTCTAATACCTTCAAGCGCGTCAAAATCATTGCCGGTCGAGTGTACATATACGTTTGTTCCATCGTAAAAACACGTAATAGACAGGTCGAAAATCTCCCCGTTTCCGCTTTGTTCGTACAGATAAAGAAGGTAAGCGCGCATACAAACATCGGTCGGCGAAAAGTCGTATATCAGGACGTTTTCGTTTATTGACGATTCCAAAGGCTCTATACATTCCAGAACATATGGTTTTATATCAAGCTTTACAAATTCTTTATCGCTGTTTTGGTGATAGCAGTACTCCTCCTCGTCGTCTTTATACACCGCAAATATAAACCTCGGATCGACCTCTCCGAATTTCTCAAAGGAGTTGTCTATAACATAGTTCGTTACGGCGTCTGTGACTTCTATCACTCTTTTGGTTTCGCGAGCCTTAGAAAAAATATTTGAAAAAGTCGGGATCAAAATTGCTGTCAAAATGGCGATAACGGCGATTACTATTACCATTTCCAACAGGGTAAAACCTTTGTTTTTTCTCATGAAAGCAATCTCCCCTCATGAAATATACATCTTTTTTTCAAAGACAAAACTGTATAGACACACTTAACAAAAGCAGAGTAAACTGCTGCAGGCGGATTTACGCCCGCACCGACGCGCAAATGGCCATTAAAGTCTCGCCCTTTGACGAGGGACTCGGGCGGATGCCGTATCGCCCAATCGAAGCGGGTATGATAAATGTTTCGGCGTAGTGCACGGTAAATGGTTCAAACGAGTCAGAAGGGCTGAAAACTTCCGCCTCGGAGCCTTGCACTAAATTCAGAACGTTGACGCTGCCGTCGGTACTCAGAAAAACGCTGTCATTAAAGGTGTGTCTTATCGTTTCGATAAATTCAAGGGGATGCAGACCGGTGCGTTCCATTTTGTGATCATTATCGCAGATCACCTTTGCCTGATTTACAAGATTATTCTTTACCCACTCGGTATCGCGTTCCCAATCGATGACATGCTCGCCGTGTTCGATGTGGATGGGGCGGGGAAGTCCGTCAAGTCCAAGACGGCCCCAGTCCCAAAGTTTAAATGTGAAAATGTATGGAGTTGCGCTTATTTCAAGCACCATTGCATTTGCGCCCGAGCAATGGACGGTTCCGGCGGGTATCAAAAAATGATCGTGTTTTTTGGCAGGAAAACGGTTTATGTACTTTTTTGCGTCAAAGGGCGTTCCTCCCTGCTGCGCTTCTTTGAGAGATGAGATCATTTCATCTTTATCGATCCCCGTTTTTAGTCCGAGATAAACGCACGCGTCTTCTTCACAGTCAAGAATGTAATAGCTTTCATCCTGAGTATAGTACATACCGAAGTTTCTATATATATAATCCAAAGTGGGGTGCACCTGCAAAGAAAGATTCTGACCGCTCATTGTGTCAAGAAAATCAAAGCGTATGGGAAATTCCGCACCAAAGCGGTCATAGACTCGCCGTCCGAGCAAGGTGACGGGAAGGTAAAGAACAAGGTCCATCGCGGGCAGCTCAATCCTTATATCGCCAAAGCGAAAGTACAGACTGTTTTCTTCAGGCACGCCGTCAAAGCTCCAAGCATAATTATTAGCTTCTTTTGGAAGAGAACAGACTTCCTTCATCCACTGTCCGCCCCATACGCCGGGATCAAAGTAGGGTACGAGTCGGAAAGGACGGCAAGATGCGGCGACAAGTGCCGCGCGGAAGGCGTTTCCCGTTATCATTGTCGGCTCGCCTTTTCTGTTCGTATCAAGGACAAAGTCAAAAGTGTCAAACAGCGCCGCCTTGCGGCGGTCCGCCATACGCCATTCTATAAAATATCCCTGCTTGATTTTTTGGAGAATCGGAGCGTCGCCGTTATCGCTGTGGAAGTTTGGCATTCCGGAGCGAAAACGTTTTTGTATCTCCCAGCGCGCCATGTCACAATATATTAAAATATCGCCCCTTGCAATAAGGGATGCGCCGGTACCGTACAGTAAAATCGCGCCGCTATCTATGTTTTTTATTCTCTCTGCAACAGCGGCACGCCCCTCGGGCGGATAAAAATCCTCAAGCAGAGCACGGCTCATTTTGCCAAAAACTCGGTCCTTTGTCAGGTCCTTTGATATTCTTTCGGCGTACGTCTTTCGGCTCACCATGCACTCCTCCGCGCATATGCGAAAGTCAAATAAAGGAGAAAAAGCCGAAACAATCTCCTCTTCATCCACACCGGGGTAGAATTCCATGACAACAAGGCGCTTTTTTTGCCCGTCCAGTTCTTCTTTTATACGTTTAATAATAGATTCATACCCGGAAAACGCATCGCTGTCAAAGCCGTTTACCCGTATCTCGGGTTCTTTGTCGTAATTGTGATACTGCGGATACATTTTTTGCCCTGCCTATAGACTTTTTTAAATAAATATGATATAATTTTTTATCAACAAATTTATGGTATCATATAATATCGGTTATGTCAAGATTTTTTTGCATTAGAGGTGGCATATGACGTTTTATTATGCTCTTGATGTGGGCGGAAGTTCGATAAAATGCACGATTGCCGATAACGGTGGCGGACTTGTCTGCGAGCCTGTACGATTTCCTTCTTATTCATGCGAATCAAAGGACGCCATATTGGGACAGCTTGCTAAATCAGTGTCCTACCTTGAAAATAAAGCGAAAGAACGTGCGCTTACGATATCGGGCGCGGGTTGGGCATTCCCGGGCCCTTTTGACTATGAAAATGGGGTATCCCTTATGAAAGGGATGGGCAAATTTGACGCTATTTACTTATGTAATATTCAAAAGGAGCTTTGCAGTCTGTTTGATAAAAAAATGCCGCCCATGCGCTTTGCAAACGACGCGGATCTGTATGCCCTCGGAGAGGCAAATTTCGGTCAGGGAAAAGGATTTTCGCGCGTTATGTGCATCTGCATAGGAAGCGGAATAGGCTCGGGCTTTTGCATTGACGGACATCTTGTAAAGTTAGGAGAGGGCGTTCCCGAAAACGGTTGGATATACAATACGCCCTATAAAGATTTGACGGCTGACGCCTATGCCTCTGCCTCGGGAATAAGAAGAATGATGCTTAATGACATATCTCTTCGGGCCGTTCCCGATGTAAAGGAGCTTGCCGCCGAGGCGTTAAACGGCAACAAAAGCGCACTTTCTATTTTTGAACGTTTTAAAGAGATCGTTAAAGAGACGGTGCTGCCTCACGCTCTGAAATTCAGGGCGGACTGTGTTGTAGTCGGCGGCGACGTGGCAAAGAGCGCGTCACTGTTCATATCGGGGCTTGAAAATGCGCTTTGCAAAGAAGGCATTGCCCTTAAAGTCTCCAGGGAATTTTCAAATATTACGCTTCGCGCTGTGCCGACGCTCTTTTAGGCGATCGGGTGCATTTTATAAATTTACAGAAGGAGAATCAATATGAATCCGTTTACGTTATGTCTCATTCATCACAGCCACACCGATATCGGGTATACCGACTATCAGGAAAAGATTGAAATGCACCATGTGCATTTTATTAAAGAAGCAATCGACATACTTCTTTCCGCACACTCCGACCGTCCCGAATGGCAAGGCTTTAAGTGGAACTGCGAAAGCTTTTGGTGTGTCGAGCGTTTTCTTGAAACGGCGGACAAGGAGTACAAGGATGCGTTTATCCGCTTTGTAAAATCGGGCGAGATCGGTCTTTCGGGCAGTTATTTAAATCTTACCGAGCTTGTTGACAAGGATACTCTCAATGAAACTCTTTCTCTGTGCAGAAATAGGATGGCGGCCTACGGTATAGAACTGCGCTCCGCTCTAACGGCGGATATCAACGGATACAGTTGGGGCTTTGCCGACGCTCTTATCGATAACAAAATAACAAGGCTTCTCTCCTGCATACATACACATCACGGATATCATCCGCTTCACTTAAAGCAGACTCCGTTTTACTGGAGATCCCCGAGCGGGAAAAAACTTCTTGTTTGGAACGGCGAGCACTATCTTCTCGGCAACGAGCTTGGAATAGCAAGACAGCCCGCCATAGAGTATACGATAAGGGACGGGCTGAATTATTCGGAGAGCGATCCCTTTCGGCGCGGCGAACGCAGAATACGCGCATATGTCGACAGTCTTGTCAATGACGGATATCCCTACGATTTTGTTCCCGTCAATCTATCGGGTATGATGACCGACAACGGCTTTCCAAACGTGACGATCGTTGATTTTTGCAAACGGTACAACGAGATTCACGGCGATCAAATACGATTGCAAATGATGACGCTTGACGAGTTTTTTGATATGGCAGAAACGCGCATAGAAAACGTTCCGGTATATTCGGGAGACTGGACCGACTGGTGGGCGGACGGGGTCGCCTCGACTCCGGACGCGGTAAAGCACAGCCGTGAGGCTTCAAGAAAGCTTGCAATCGTGCGAGCGCTCGATCCCGAAGGGAAGATATGCGGCAAGGAGCTTATTGACAAGGCAAGATATAATCTGATGTTTTATGCGGAGCACACATGGGGATATTCCTCCTCGGTCTCCGAGCCATGGCATCCGAATGTTGACCGCCTCGACAAACGCAAAAGTCTTTTTGCGGGAAAGGCAAACGAATATGCCAGCCGAGCTCTTGACAAAATAACCTATTATTACGGCGAGACGCCTCCCTCGTTGCAAAAGGATTTCGCGCTTTACGCGATAAATCCTAATGACCGTACCGTTACAGACACGATAAAGCTGAATATGGAATTCCTTTTCGGTCACAACAGATTTGTCGTTATAGACAGCGAAACGGGGCGTGTGGTGCAGCATCAGTTGGGCAGCTATGCAAGAGGCCCGATATTTGTGCTTGAGGTCACTTTGAAGCCGCATGAAAAGAAAAAATATGTGCTTCGGGACGTGGAAGACGCACCGCTGATTTCGGCCGGGCGCTCGGCTCCCGGCGGCATTGAGGGCGTCGCCGATCTGCATTACAGATTCGAACGTGAGTTGCTTGAGCGCGGATATACCGTTTCGCCCTATAGGATAGAAACCCCTTATTTTAAAGTGACGCTCGACGAGGAAAAGGGAATAGTCTCTGTATTTGACAAGAAAAAAGGAAAAGAACTCATCAGACCCGACGCAAAATACAGCGCGTTTTGTCCGATTTATGAGGTGACTCCATCAAGCCGTGAAAGGCAGTGCGACACCAGACGTCAAATGGGACGAAACCGCAAGTGCGCGGCGACACGCCGCTATGCGGGCGTACCATGCGGTATAAGGGTACTTGAAGCGGGACCGATCTATTCTTGCATTGAGATAGAATACGATCTTGAAGGGACGGAGCTTGCCTCTGTGCTGCTTACCGCTTACAATAACGTTCCAAGAATCGATATAGATTTCAGGCTTCACAAGCGCAGCGTATGGGATCCTGAAAACCTCTACCTCGCGCTGCCCTTTACCGCCGGAGAAGGGGAAGAGTTTTGGGTTGAGAAGGCGGGCGCTCTGCTGCGTCCGAGGATTGATCAGCTGCCCGGAAGCTGCACCGATTTTTATGCTCTGCAAAGTGGCATGTGCTTTTGCGGCAAGGACGGTTCGGTGATAATCGCCACTCCCGACACTCCCTTGATAACCGTGGGCGACCTTAGGTCGCATGAAATAGTTCTTTCGGGTGAAGAGGGAGCCGACAATATAGACGACGTGTACGCTTGGGTAATGAATAACTTTTGGGAGACCAATTTTAAAGTCAGCCTCGGAGGCTTTCATCAGTTTAGGTATACTCTGCTCAGTACTTTTGAAACCTCGCCCGAGGATGCAATGAGCAGCGCTAAAGAGGCTTGCACCTCAATTGTGGGCTTTTACGCATTTACCGAGGATAAAAAATAAAAATAAAGCCGAGCAAAAGGTTATGAAAGGAAGCGTGACGCGATATTAGAAGAAGCGACCGGGAAGTGACTGATTTTGACGAGATAGTTGCAGTTATGAAAAAATGCAGAGTGTGCCGTCTTGCCCTCTTTGATGATGAATATCCTTATGTTATTCCCCTTAATTTCGGGATGAAGGTCAAGGACAATAATATTTCATTGTATTTTCACGGAGCTCGCGAGGGTAAAAAGTACGATCTTATTGCCGCAAATCCTCACGCCTGTTTTGAGATGGATTGCTCCCATAAGCTCATTTACAAGAGCGAAAAGGAAAGCTGCACGTGGGGTATGGCATATGAAAGCGTCATTGGGAACGGTGTAATAGAAATCCTCTCGGATGAGGAAAAAGAGGAGGGGCTTAGATATCTTATGGCGCAGTTTTGCCAAAACGAATGCTCGTTTGACCCAAGGGTGTTGAAGCAAACGACGCTTATGAAGCTTAATGTGCATTTTTTGAGCTGCAAAAGGCGTTCTGACGGTTAATGAATGATATCAAAAGCAATAATAATCCGAATATATTTGTTGAAAGAGGCTGCAGCATTTTTGCCTTTTGCTGCAGCCTCTTTTATAGTTCTTATTTTGCCTGTTTATTTGGATATATAAAATTTGAAGTGTCGACTCCCTCATGCCGCAAAAGCCAAACTTTGCGCTCGATTCCGCCGCCGTAGCCCGTGAGCTTGCCGTCCTTGCCCATGACTCTGTGGCAGGGTATGATTATCGATATGGGATTGCCGCCGACCGCGTTTCCGACTGCCTGCGCGGACATTCTTTCTTTACTTAAAAGCCTTGCCGCCTCTTTTGCAATCTCGCCGTATGTCACCGTTTGACCGTACGGAATTTCGCAAAGAAGCCTTAGAATAAGGCTTTGAAATTTACTGCCCTTTATGGCGAGTGAAATTGAGGGTATGGGCGGATTTTCACCTGAAAAATACGCGTCCAGCCATTCTTTTGCCGCCTCCAAACAGGGCGCTTTTTCATTAGACGAGATAATGTCCTCGCACTCATTGATCCAAGGCAAAAATTTGCCTCTCTTCCAACTGAAGTACAGTCCGCATATGTTTATTTTGTCGTCGCTTACAATTAACATCTTGCCCAATGTTGGACTTGGGGTCGCATACACCGCTTTATAAATCATGTGCTTTTCCTCCCGAGAATAATTCAGATGTTTAGATATTAGATAATTGTAGCACAAATATTTGAACAATTAAAGCGTGGTTTGCGCATGGTGTGAATATCAGTGTTTTTTATGTCTTTGAAAATTTCAATCATAATACAGGATAAGAGATAATATAATTTATCAAAAGAAAAAAAGAGACAAGCAAAAGAAAGGCACGTCCGTTATGGATAATATTTTAGCGTCTGTACTTGACAGACTTGATAGTAAAATCAAAAGCGCGATCTTAAATACTGTTTCCTCGTGCGGCGACAAAAGAATCAATGAAATAAGAATAAGGGAGCAGAGCCGGCTTTATCTGACCGTGGGAAATGAAAATATTGCCTGTGATCTTATGGTTGACAGGCAAATGCTGAATAGAACTTTTGAAGAGCTATGTTCGGGTACCTTGCACACTCACATGGAAAGTATTAAAAACGGTTATTTGATTTTCAACGAAGGTATAAGGGTCGGCGTCGCGGGACATGCACTTACCGAAGGTAATGTAATTTCAAACGTATTTGACGTAACCTCTCTTAATATAAGGATACCGTATCCGATTTACGGGATTTCGGAAAGAATATATGAGAAGATAAGATCGGAAGATTTCTTTTTGAACACTCTTATATATTCTCTGCCGGGCGCGGGCAAAACTACTATGATAAGAGATCTTGCGTTTTTGCTTGCAAATAAAGGCAACAGGCGGGTTGCGATCATTGACACAAGGTGTGAGATATCGGACGAAAGGCTGCATAGGTGTGACAATGTTGACATATACTCCGCTTACCCCAAGGCGCAGGCGATGGAATACGCGATCCGAACAATGAATCCGCAGTATATTATATGCGACGAGATAGGCTCGCTTGAGGAGGCAAACTCACTTCTTTCGGTGCAGAACGCCGGCGTGCCGATAGTCGCCACGGCGCATTCGAGAAACATTATCGAGCTTATGAGAAGAAAGAACATAGCCCTCCTTCACGAAAACGGAGTGTTTGACGTTTACGTTGGAATAAGGAGAAGCGCTCAGGATAAAATATCCTTTCTCTTTTGCAACAGCGGCGAGGTTTGAGTTTTGCTGAAATTGGCGGGTATTATTTTGATAGTTTCAGGATGTTCGCTTGCCGGAAATATGCTTGCTTTGAAAAAGAAAAATGAAATGAGCTATATCGAAGCCATGATATTCTTTACAAAGCACATAAAATACAAGGTGGCCTATTTTCGAAGCGAGCTGCGCGATATATATAATGACTTTGACAACGAATTTTTAAGAGAATGCGGATATCTTGAAAAACTGAGGTCAGACGGTATGGTGTCGGCGACCGAGGAATATTCAAAACGGTTTTATGTAAGGGATTACGAGTATGAAGCAATAAAAAATTTTGCTTTGCTGATCGGAAAATCTGCGTGGGAAAATCAAGTGGAAATGTGCGAGGCGCTTATCACGGTGCTTGAAAATTATCTGAATGAACTTAGTGTAAAGTATCCCGATGAAAAAAAGCTCTATTCATCGCTCGGTATAATAACCGGACTGCTGTGCGCGCTGGTGCTGTTATAAAATGCGTCGATTTATCGGGATGGCATGACAATTTGAACAAAACGGAGCTTACATATGGAAACGGAACTGATCCTGAAGGTCGTCGGCGTAGGACTTATCGTCAGCATTGCATATCAAATACTTGTCAAGACGGGCAGAGACGAACAGGCGACCCTTGTTTCGATATCAGGGGTCATACTGATTATGCTTATGATAGTACAAGAAATTTCGGATCTGTTCAGCACGGTAATAAGGCTGTTCGGACTATGAGCGCTTACGCAATTTCGGCACTTGTAATGGTGCTCTCTCTTTTTTTCATGGTAATAAAGCAGATAAAGGGCGAATACGCCCTTGCCGCTTCAAGCGTTATTTGCCTTATTCTGATCGGACTTGCAATTAATCTTATATATCCGATAATCGACTATATAACAAGCCTGACTCTTTTTGGCGCGCAGTCAGAGCATTTTAAGATAGTTATGAAGTCGGTGGGAGTGGCGCTTTTGTGCGGAGTTGCTTGCGAGATATGCAAGGACAGCGGGGAAAACGCCCTCGCTTACGGTGTAGAGATTTTTTGTAAATGTGAAATACTTGCTATGTCGCTTCCGCTTTTAAAGGAAATACTCGATCTTGCAAAGGAAATAATGGAAAAATGAAATGAAGAAGAAGGCTCTTGTAAGCGCCATTGTCACCCTCGCGCTGCTGTTTTTTGCAGCATTCGGACAGGCAGTTTTCGCAGACGGGGACGATTATAAGGCGGATCCGGATGAAATTATTTCCTCGATTGATAAAGAAAGCGCAAAGCTGATTGACAGGGACGCACTGAAAAATGAAAATTTCAGCGACATAGGTCTCGGACTTGTAAACTCCTTTATATCTTCCATGTTGGAAGCGTTTCTTGAGAACGTACTTTCTCTTGCCGCCGTTATAATGGTATGCTGTGTTATTTCAAAGATCGCCGAGACGGTCAGGATAAAGTATATACCCGAAGTGCTCGCGCTTTCACAGGCATTTTTGATATCGGCTGTTTCTTACGGCTTTCTTGACGGCGTCCTTTCACAGACACAGGAGTATGTAACGCAGACAAGCTCGCTTATGTCCTCCTACGGACTGATAATGAGCGAGATTTATCTGCTCGGAGGAAATATAAGCAGGGCGGCCGTAAGCTCGGCATGGCTCGCGTTTGCGCTTGAGGTGAGCAGAAGGCTTTGCATGGGAACTCTTATACCGATGATCAAAATCTGTTTTTGCGCGACGCTTGCCTCTTTCGTCTCTCCGTCTGTAAATCTTCGCGCAATCGCAAACTTCATGCGAAACATTTATGTATCGGTATCGGTGTTTTTCATGACCGTTTTGACAGTCATAATGTCATTTCAATCAACTCTTGCGGGAGCAAACGACAGTATCGCATTAAGAAGCGTCAAATTTGCTGCCTCAAATACCATTCCGATAATCGGAGGACTTGTCAGCGAGTCGATGAGGACTCTTTCAAGCGGCATATCGCTCATGAAAAGCTACTCGGGGACGGTGTGCATCATATGTATTATAGCGGTGAGCGTGATGCCCCTTGCCTATGTGTTCGGAGTCAAATACGCTTTTTCGCTCGGCGCGGGTCTTGCCGATTTTGTGGGGGCAAGCGCCGTAAAAGGCTTTCTTTCCGATTGTGGAAAACTTATAAACTATATGATAGGTCTTATCGTTATCACCGATATATACTACATATACTTTGTCTCGGTATTTATAACGTCGGCGGGGGCTATAGGTGGCTGATATGGAAAGCGTAAGGGAATATTTTATGTGCGCTGTCGGCGCTTGCGTGATAGTCGGTTACGCCGAAAATCTTGTCGGTGAAAGTTTTAAGCCTTATGTCAAATTCATTTCGGGACTCTTTGTCGTGCTTTTGCTATTCTCTCCCGCGCTCGATCTCGCGCTTGATTTTATGTCGGATTTTTCAGATATAAAAAACGAGATAAAGGTTGAAGAGTCAAAAAGCGGTTACGACGGCGTAATAAAGGAATTTGAAAAGGAAGTATGCGAGTCGGTGAGCGATTATATAGCGCAGAATACCAATATCGAAAAAAAGCATATAAATGTGAGCGTAAAGATTGACAAAAGCGATCTCGAAAATATAAAGATCGAAAAAATTCATATAGTAATAAGCGCCGATTGCGACTGCGGGGCAATAAGCAGAATGATATCGGCAGTCTACAACGCGGAAACGGAGACTGTGTGCGAAAGTGAACAAGCTGATTGATAAATTAAAATCAATAAAGGGAATGGGAATCGTTATTATTGTGATCGCGGCGGGAGCGCTTCTTCTTATTCTCTCGTCCGGAAGCAAAAACGAAAGTGAGGGCGCCGTCCTTCAAAATTTAGAAAGATTTGATTTTGCCGAATACGAGGAAAAGCTTGAAAGGAGGCTCGAAGAAAAAATCAACAGTATAGAGGGTATATCCTCGTGCGAGGTGATGGTGCTTGTTGAAAGCTCATATGTTTACGACTATCTGCTTGATGACAACGGCAGTATAGTTATGAGCGAGATAGGAGGCGACGAGACGCCGGTAAGAGAGAAAGAAAGGGCTCCGCAAATAAAGGGAGTGGCGGTTATATGCAAAGGCGCAAAAAGCGCCCAGAGAAAAAAGGAAATAATTGATATGCTTTCTGCGCTGCTCAATATTCCGACAAATAATATATGGGTTGGGTCCAAAGAGCAGTAATATTTTATTTTGAGTTAAAATAAATATATACTACAATTGAATAGGAGGAACGGTTATGAAAGTGATAAAAACCGAAAACACATCAAAAAGCATGGAAGTATTCAAAAACGGCATAACAAAGGTGAAAAATTCGTTCAAAAACAATTTTAAAAGAAACATGATCATTTTCGGGGCGCTTGTGCTTGTCTGCGGTGCGGTCATACTTAATATAAAACTGCTTGTCAATGCGGAAGAAGAAAATTACGACCCGTCGTACTATGATGACGGTTCACAAGGCACAAATGCGGGCGCCGATGACGAGGGAAGCGACAGCTATTTTGCAATGGCGCAGCTCGACCGGGCGCAGGCAAGGGACGAGGAGCTCGAGGTGTTATACAGTATAACTGCAAGCGAGAGCGCAACTGAGGAAGAAAAGAACAACGCTTACACAAGCATAGAAAAAATCGCAAAAACGATCGAACAGGAGGCGAATATCGAGACTCTTATTAAATCAAAGGGATTTGAAGAATGCGTCGCGGTTATAGGCGAGAGCGGCATTAACGTGATAGTGAGCTGTGATTCGCTTATGCCAAGTCAGATAGCTCAGATACAGGAAATTGTTTACGAGCAGTCAAATATCCTGCCTTCCAACGTGAAAATAATCGAAAAGTGATATCAAAGTTTGACAGCGCCCAAAAATGATTTTTAAGAATTTCGTGCCCAAAGACCAAAAACTTATAAATCGGCTTTCTGAGCGCTCCCTGAAACAACAAGACAGCCTTCGCAGGTGATTTCTTGATTTTGACCGACTGAAAAACTGCAAGATCAAGATAAGCCGTACTTGACAAAGGCGGATTTTGCAAATATTTTTTTCTTTTCAAAGCGTAAAAGCTCGCAAAAGACGTTTTTAAAAGAGAACGGCGCTCGTCGGTACGGTCGGGCGCTATTTTGTTTTGCAGATTGTTTCGCGCCTTTCTAACATGTAAAAAAATATGAACAGGAGCGCTTTTTCTCTTGACAAGAAAGGTTGGCGGCGTTATAATTAAGAAAAGAAGTGAAAAAGGAGTATTTATATGGGATTTGAAAAGTTTACAAAAGAGGGCATTACCTTTGACGATGTGCTGCTGGTACCTCAGAAAAGCGAAGTCACCCCTGACATGATCTGCCTTGAAACAAAACTGACAAATAAAATCAAACTGAATATTCCTCTTATGAGTTCGGCTATGGATACCGTGACCGAGTCCAAAATGGCAATTGCCATGGCGCGCGAGGGCGGCTGCGGTGTTATTCACAAAAATATGACTATTGCCAGTCAAGCCGAGGAAGTCGAAAAGGTGAAACGAAGTGAAAACGGAGTTATTACAAATCCTTTCTGTCTCGGACCTGACAATTATGTTTATGAAGCCGAGGAGCTGATGGCAAAATACAAAATTTCGGGTGTGCCGATCTGCGATGAAAATAAAAAGCTTGTGGGTATCATCACGAACCGTGATATGCGCTTCTTAAGCGATTTTAACGTAAAGATCTGTACCGTCATGACAAGCAAAGGCCTTGTCACGGCTCCCGTTGGAACCAACCTCAAAGAAGCTCAGGAGATTCTTTCAAAACACAAGGTCGAAAAGCTGCCGCTTGTCGACGATAACTACATACTTAAAGGTCTTATAACTATTAAGGATATCGAAAAAGCGGTCAAATATCCGAACAGCGCGAGGGATGAAAGGGGAAGACTGCTTTGCGGAGCCGCCGTCGGCGTTACCAAAGATGTACTTGACAGAGCGGGAGCCCTTCTTGCGGTCGGTGCGGATTTCCTTGTTCTTGACAGTGCTCACGGTCACAGCTCAAACATAATAAGATGCCTTAAGGAGATAAAGGCCGCTTATCCCGATTCTCAGGTCATAGCCGGCAACATCGCAACTCCCGAGGCCGCAGTAGACCTTATTGAGGCCGGCGCGGACGCCGTCAAGGTCGGAATAGGGCCCGGGTCCATTTGTACGACCCGCATTATAGCCGGTATAGGCGTGCCGCAAATTACCGCTATCAATGACGTTTACGATGTCGCGTGCAAATATAACATACCGGTGATAGCCGACGGAGGTATAAAGTACAGCGGAGACATTACCAAGGCAATTGCCGCGGGCGCCAACGTAATAATGATCGGCTCGCTTTTTGCGGGATGCGAGGAGTCGCCCGGAGACATAGAAATATATCAAGGCAGAAGCTTTAAGGTTTATCGCGGCATGGGTTCTATCTCGGCGATGGAAAAGGGAAGCCGAGACCGCTATTTCCAAACCGGCACCAAAAAGCTGGTTCCCGAAGGAGTGGAGGGGCGCGTGCCTTTTAAAGGACCGCTTTCCGAAACGGTTTATCAGCTTATGGGCGGACTGCGTTCGGGCATGGGATACTGCGGAACTCCGACTATTGAGGACCTCAAGGTGGGAGGCAAGTTCATAAAAATCACCGGTTCAGGACTTCGCGAGTCTCACCCGCACGATATCAACATCACCAAGGAAGCGCCCAATTACAGCGTTCAGGTACAGTCATAATAAACATGTCTTGCTTGCCCTTATCGCTCCTGCTTTGGTGATTTGGCGGGCAATTTAAAGGCGATGCGATCATCTACCTGTTACAGTATCATCAAGGGATTGCTAATTTGCGCATCGCGGCAATCCCTTTATTCTTTTTACACCAACTTTTACATGGACGGGTTCAAGCTATGTCGTTGTTAAAAAATCTATCAGCCGCAAAAAAGAACATAATCTACAACTACAAAAGATACCTGTGCTTTTTTGTGATGCTCTTTCTGATACAAACTCTCTTCGCGTCGGTGCTTGTGCTCTATTCAAACAACAATTCAAACGAGCTCGAGTATCTTGAAGAAAAGTATAACTACCATCTGCAGCTGCAAAATCTTAATGACGAACAGTTTTACTACCTTTTGAACGCCGAACAGGGAGAGGTCCCTTTTTTCGAGGTAATCAAAGGAACGCAAACTAACATTTCGGGGACAAACAGCTACAGATACGATATCTATATCAAATTTATCACGAGCGACGTAAAGTCGGGGTATGAGAGCTATAAGGCAAAATATTACCCGGTCGTGGAGGAAGAGGGGGATTTCAAGGAGCTTTTGACTCCTCTTTACACCTACGAAAGCGAGCTGGCCTTAAATACCTTTATCTGCGCGCTGACCTGCTTATTTATATTTGTCTGCGGATGCGTTATAATATATCTGCTCGATTCGATAATGGTCAACCATTATAAGTTTTTATACGGTATATACATGACGTTCGGCGCAAGCTTTAAAAAGCTTTTCAAAACCGCTTTTTCAGAAATGTTCGTTTTGAGCGCGACGGCCTTTCTCCCCTCTCAGTTGATTACAAATATTGCATGCTTCTTTATACTTCGCGGCAGCGCTCAATCCTTTAGAGTTGACGTTTTATCTATTTTTTTGTCATTTCTACTTTGCGTGAGCGTTGCGGCGCTTCCAGTGTTTTTTAATATAAAATCGGTCTCAAAAAAAACGCCCCTTAACCTTATCGGCGCCGTCGATAACGCAAATCTTATCATATCCCCCCGTACAAGCGCGGACATCATGGATTACGTCTTTCCGGGCAAATTGGAAGTGCTCTCTGTGATGCGCTTTCGAAAATACGGCATTAAGCTTGTCGCAAGCGCAGTTTCTTTTGCAGCGCTCTTTTTGTGCTGTGCATATCTTGGCATATCATATTCCGAAACCCTTGATGTCAAAAGACCGGAGTACACGATAAGATTTAGCAGCAACATGACAAAAGAAGATGAGAAAAATGACGAAGACGGCGCCGATATGAACGATGGAAGCTCTTTTATGGGTCCCATCGACGATATTTTTGAAAACGGTGATGAGAATGAGACGGAGCCTGAGCAAAAGCCCACCTACGATTTTACCTATACTGACGAGGTAAGAGATTATTTTTACACCTTTGACGGAGTCGAAAAAATAATAAAAGACTGCCATACCGACGCAATAGACATAAACTCGCACATCAAGCTGCCCAAAGGCAAAGCGAAGCTTTTTGGCGGGGCCGAAAACGAAAACGGCGAAAGATGCTATAACAATGTAAAGTTTACCGCGCTTGATAGCGAGGTCAAAGACATAATCGAATACTATGGCTATGAAGTCGAAGGAGATCTTGACAAGGTCATAAACGACGGCGCTTATGTTGCAATTACCTACGGATACGGCAACATGAGCAAATTTAAGCTTTCAATCGGAGACAAAATCTACATTGCCACCGGAAGTACGCAAAATAAGAGCGCACAGTATATAAGCAACGACTACAGCTACATCATGGGCGTGCTTCTTGAATCATATGATTACACTTATACCGAATATACCGTTGGCGCGATAATAAAAGATATGCCTGTGGGCGAGGAATTTCCTGTTTATATGAACGGCGATACCTACGCCGCAGTAACCGGTAACGACATGCTCTTTACCGATGTGGATATAATCATTGACAGCGACATCACCGATGAGACATACGCTTCGCTTGAGAGAGATCTCAGACATGCGGCGGACTACTACACAAACATGGTGATACAAAACAACGATTATAAGACCCTCATTCAAATAGAAAAGAACAAAAACTATCTAAACGTTTATATGTTTGTCGCCGCAGTGCTCCTTTCGGTATCGCCGCTTCTGTGGTTTTTCTCACAGATACTATTTTATCTTAAAAGACGTTCGGAATTTGATATGTACTTTTCATTCGGGGCGTCAAAAAGTAAAATTAAAAAGGCATTTATAATAGACGGAATTGTTTTTTGCATCTTTGCGGCAGTCGTTTACACGCTTTTGGCGATTATAATGTCAATGCTGCTGACGGTGTTTCTGAACAGTCAGCTGTATTCTGCGTCCACACTTGTGAAATTTGAGTATTCGCTTCCGGCGATACCTTATGTCATAGGACTTTTCGTGACCTGTGTTTCGGCGTTTTTTAGCTCGTATGTGCCGTATATGACATATATAAAGTCGTGTCACCCGATTTTCACGGGCAACAGCTTTGACGGAAAGCAAGAAATAATATCGGAAGGAGAAAAAGGAATATAATGGCAAAGTACATGCTCGAAGCCAATGATATAATAAGGCAGTTTAAACAGTACGATTCGGTGGTGACTGCCGTTGACCGGTGCAGCCTTAAGGTGGAGGACGGGGAATTCGTGGCGATAATCGGAGCCTCGGGTTCGGGCAAAAGCACGCTCCTTCACATCCTTGCCGGACTTGACAGACCGCAAAGCGGAAGCGTTTACATCAGAGGCACTAATATAACGGCGATGTCGCCCGATAATTTGGGAGTTTTCAGGGGAAATTATTTAGGTATCGTCTTTCAAAAGCATAACCTTATACCGCAGCTTACCGCCCTTGAGAATATCCTTGTACCGACGGTAATGTGCGACAAAAAGGACCATACCTTCCAAGAGCACTTGAAGAAGCTTATTTTGGCTTTGCAGATAGGAAACAGGCTCAGCCATCTTCCGAGCGAGCTTTCGGGCGGTCAGCAGCAAAGGGTCGCGATAGCAAGGGCGCTTATCAACCGGCCTCAGGTGCTTTTTGCGGATGAACCGACGGGAAACCTTGACAGACGCAATGCCGACGAAGTGCTTTCTCTCTTGCTTGAGCTCAAAACCATGATAGGGCAGACGCTCATTATGGTAACTCACGATATGTCTATTGCCGATAAAGCCGATAAAATATATATGATGGATAACGGCAAACTGTTTCTGTATAAGGATAAGCAGGGGTATTACAAAACTTCGTATGAGCTTGAAATGAAGGCGGCGCTTGAGAGCGAAAGGGCAAAACCGCTTGAATAAGAATTATATTTAATGGATTTCATTTTATTACTTTTTAAAATGAGCGCCATTTATGAATTATTCCCCTTGTTTTGGATATAAAAGAGCCAAAACAAGGGGAAAGGTTTTTGACCGGCACAGCCTAAAGCAAAAGATTTTCAGTTTGAAATGCCATAGCCTGTAAAGATGTTTGTTTTATATTTCAAATTTCAAATCCCGCGTATTTGAGAACCAGCTCGGAGAATATCGAGTTTGCCCAGGCAAACCATGTTCTGCTGAATTTTTCGGGATTGCTTGCGTTAATGGATTCGTGCATGAAGTACGTGCCGGCGTGAGACGCAGTGAGCATACCAAGTATCTCCTCGATCTCTTTCGGATCGTTTGATGTAAGTCCCTGAAGTACCAGCGATATCGGCCATACGTAACCCTTTTCGGTGTGAGGGCTGCCTATACCGTGGAGTACGCTTCCGCTGTAGTAATATGGATTGTCCTCGGAAAGAATAAATTTTCTGGTGTTTTTGTATATCTCATCTTCAGCCGAGCAGTAACCTATATACGGTAAGGAGAGCAGGGAAGGCACGTTTGCGTCGTCCATGAGATTGTAATGCCCGAGTCCGTCGGTCTCATAGGCATAGATTTTGCCGTATTTGGGATGATCGTATATTCCGAAATTTTTAATGCCATCGTTAATCTCTTTGCCGAGTTTTTCGGCGCGTAGGGCCAAAATCTCGTCGGCGTAAATCGCCCTTGCTATTTTTGCAAGATAACCAAGCACAACTACGGCGAACATTTCGGAAGGGATGAGATAGTTGTATATGCAGGCGTCATCGGAGGGACGGAACGCCGACCATGTCATGCCCGTGTATCCCACAGGCTCGCCTTTGCCGCCTCTTGTCATAGTGTCCGACGGTTTATAGGGGTTTGGACGTTCAAATGTGTACGGAGATTTTTCGGCATGGTGTTGCTCTGTCTCCCACAAGTCGAGAATGATATTTGCGCTGTTTTTAAACGAGCCGTCAAGATGTCCCGTTCTGCCAGTATACTTCCAAAACTTATACGCGATCTGTATCACGTAACACAGTGAGTCGACTTCGTATTTTCTTTCCCAAACCCAAGGACTTCTGAATGTGATGTCGTCAAAGTGACCTCGTTTCGGGTCGTCTCCGTTTTCGTTGAAGGCGTTGGCATAGGGATCGTGGGGCAGGTATATGCTGTACCTCTTTATCATTTTTTCAATGATGTCGGCAAGCTCGTTGTTTTCTCTTGCGACAGGGAGATAGTGATGGACCTGCGCCGCGCTGTCACGCAGCCACATTGCGTGAATATCGCCGGTTATAACGAAAGCGGACCCGTCCTCGAGGATCTTTGTGGTTGTTTCAAGCGTGTTGGGATAGCAGTTTCTGAACAGGGGTATAAGGTCGTCCCTTCCCATTTGATGAAGCTTTTCTGTAACGGCTTCAATCTGCTCCTTCAGAATGTGCTTAAACTTGTTCATAACATGTCGCTCCTTATTATGTATTATACAATTATAATAACATATCTTTTGCTCTTTTTCAATAACGAATTGACATTTGATCGAGCTTGTGATATACTTTTTAAGTCGAAAAAATATTTAAAAATTTGAATACGCGAGGGAAAAAACAATGAAAAGATCGTTTGTGCTGATAACTGTGCTTTTGCTCACAGTCTCGCTTTTTGCAGTCTCTTGCAGGGAAAGCTCAGACAAGAAAGTATTGGATGAGCAAATTACAATAACATTTACCGTTGTCCATTCCGACAAGAGCGAGAAGAGCTTTACCATAACGACCGATCAAAAGTATCTGCGCGGCGCTCTTGAACAGGAAGGACTAATTTCAGGCGACGATTCCTCTTACGGCCTTTTTGTAATGACCGTCGATTCGGAGACGGTAAGCAGTGAAAATGAAAGCTGGTGGTGTCTGTACGAGGGAGATGAGCAAGCACTTTCGGGCGTCGATTCGGTTGAGATAAAGGACGGGGGAATATATTCCTTCGTTTACACGGTAGGTTACTCACTCAAATGAGTCCGGCAAAAAGAAATACAATGATACTCGTCATTTGCGCGCAAATGGCCGCACTTGCCGCAGCGCTGCAATATGTTATGGCGTCTGTTCCGAATATCGAGCCGGTAAGCCTTATTATAATGCTTTGCGCCTCGCTTTTCGGTGTGAGCGCCTTTGCTATGGTCATTGTTTACATTATTCTTTACGGGCTCATCATGGGTTTTGGAATCTTCACGCTCGGTCATGTTCTTGCATGGCCAATACTTTGCCTTGCGGCAATATGTATGAAAAGGTTTAAAAATCCTTTTGCGTGGGCAGCTCTTTCAGGAATTTTCGGCTTTCTGTTTGGATTTTTTCATCTTCCGTTTTCTATTTTGGCGCTTGGAATCAATACAAAAGAGAAACTGCTTATTTATATTGCAAACGACATGCCCTTTAACGCAGTACACGCCGTCGGAAATTTTTTTATAGCTCTCTTTTTGTTCCTTCCGCTCAGGAACCTGCTTGAAAATGCCATGAGAAAGCTGAAAATCTTCAACGGGCAAAAAGAAAAATGAAATTGTACCGAGCCTGTTTTTAATCTCAATATTTGAGTATTATCATTAAGTCAATAAAACAATCAAATTTATTTTTATTTCGGAGCTCAGCAAAAATGAAAAAGCCGAATATAATCCTTATTTTTTCCGATCAACAGCACAAGTACGCGCTCGGGAAAAACGACCCTCATTTTATTACGCCAAACCTTGACGCGCTTTGCGAGGAGGGAGTGCTGTTTGAAAACGCCTATTCGAGCAATCCGATTTGCGGCCCTTACCGCGGATGCCTGCTTACGGGACTTATGAGCTGTCACAGCGGAGTTATGTATAACGGATATCCGCTGCCAAAGGACGAGCCCTCTCTTGCCGATCATATGAACTGCGCAGGATACGACACATACTTTGTCGGCAAATGGCATTTGGGGGCTAATGGCGATTCGCCTATTCCACCTTCGATTCAGGGCGGCTTTTGTCACTATATGGGATATCAATGCCACAACGGCTTTGAGCCTGCGCCCCCATATAACAACAAGGTTTCTTTTTATGATTCAAATGGGGAAGAGCATGTTTATAATAAACACCGTACAGAGGTTACGACCGATATCGCATTGAACATGATCAAAATGGCTTCATTAAAGAGCGACACACCCTTTTTTTTGCTTGTCGGATATCAGGCGCCTCACTACCCGGTGCAGCCTTCATTGGAGTTTGAGGAGCTCTATAAGGATACGGTCTTTGACAAAAGTCCCGATTATGAAAGCGTTGATCCTTACACCCCGACATATAATCCGCCAAGTCCCTCCGATAAAACAAAAGACCCGGACTTTTTACGTTACGGAGGCGATATGGACGGCTATATGAAACTTTATGCGGCGATGGTCTCTCAGATAGATAGAGGAGTCGGAAGGATAATCAATACTTTGAAAAGTCTGAAAATCTATCAAAACACCATAGTTATCTTCACGTCCGATCACGGCGATATGCAGGGCAGCCACGGATTGAAAAATAAATGTCTGCCGTATGAGAAGTCCTGCGGCGTTCCGCTTATATGCAAGGTCCCAAACGGACAAAAAAATCGACGCTTGAGCGCACCTGTTTCGACTGTCGATATATTTGCGACGGTGCTTGCGGCGGGCGGCGTAACATCGCATGTCCCGTGCGACGGCACGAGTTTTCTTGAATACGCGACCGGTTCTTCCGCCTTTGCGAGAGATTATGTCGTGTCCGAACACAGATCAAGAAATCGCTCTGTTTCAAGCTGGAGGATGATTCGAGATGCCCGGTATAAACTTGTCACCGATTACCAAAGCTTTGAGCCGCAAATGCTGTTTGATATGCAAAACGATCCTTGGGAAATGAACAATCTTGTAAATGAAAGTAAAATGGCGGCCGAGATATTAAGACTTAAGAGTATTTTGGTCTCCGAGATCGAAAAAAACGCAAAAGGCTGATATAAAAAAAGAAGGGCATATTCAATCAAAACGGCCTTTGACTCAAAAAGAACTGTTCCGGGAGAGGCGATACCTTTCCCGGAACAAACGTTTTGTTTTTTGTTATAATGCTTAAGCTTTTCCGACCGAACCGAAGAGCTCCATTTTCTCCTTAACGGTTGCTTTTATTGCTTCAAATCCCGGAGTGAGCAGCTTTCTCGGGTCAAAGCCTTTACCGATAAGATCCTTGCCCTCTTCAATGTATTTGCGGGTTGCTGCCGCAAAGGAAAGCTGGCATTCAGTGTTTACGTTTATTTTTGAAACGCCGAGTGAAATGGCTTTTTTAATCATATCCTCGGGAATGCCTGTGCCGCCGTGAAGAACAAGGGGCATGTCGCCAACTTTTTCTGAAACCGCCGCCAATGTTTCAAATGAAAGACCGGGCCAGTTTGCAGGGTATTTTCCGTGAATGTTTCCGATGCCGGCCGCAAGCATTGTAACGCCGAGATCGGCGATCATTTTACACTCGTCGGGATCTGCGCATTCGCCCATTCCGACAACTCCGTCCTCTTCGCCGCCGATCGATCCGACTTCCGCTTCAAGCGAGAGTCCTTTTTCGTTGCATATCTTTACAAGCTCTTTGGTTTTTTCAACGTTTTCATTTATGGGATAGTGCGAACCGTCAAACATTATGGAAGAAAATCCTGCTTCAATACACTTGTAGCAGCCCTCATAAGTACCGTGGTCAAGATGAAGGGCGACAGGAATGGTGATGCCGAGGCATTCGATCATCGCCTTTACCATATCCGCGACCGTCTTAAACCCGGTCATGTATTTTCCCGCGCCTTCAGAAACTCCGAGTATAACGGGAGACTTAAGCTCTTCGGCGGTGAGAAGCACGGCTTTTGTCCATTCAAGATTGTTGATGTTAAACTGTCCGACAGCATAATGTCCGGCCTTTGCTTTTGTAAGCATCTCTTTTGCTGAAACTAACATTTATAAACTCCTTTGCACTTTTCTTTAACTTTAATTATACAACATATCGGGAAAAAAATAAATAGCTTTTTATAATTTTTTTTAAAATCGCATTTGTTTAACAATGTTTTAATTTTTATTAAAACTATTGAATAAAACGAGTAATGTGTGCTATAATATCTTGTAACTTTGCCGTGCTAAGCTATATGTTTCGCTTTTGTATAATTTGTATAAATATATTCGGTTTACAATTATGCTCGCCGATAAATTTAAAACCGCATAGTTGAAAGGCAGTTAAATGAAATACATATTTTTCGATATAGAGTGTGCAAACTGTTTTCAGGGAAAAGGTAAGATATGCAGCTTCGGATATGTTGTTACCGATACTTCTTTTAACGTAATTGAAAAATACGATCTTGTAATAAATCCGGCTTCAAAATTCAATCTTGGACCTGAGATTGTGCTCGCTTACGACAAGAAAACATTCAAGCACTCACCGATGTTCCCCGATTATTACTGTGAGATAACCGAGCTTCTTGAGGATGAAGACTCCATGGTATTTGGATTTTCCGCTTCAAATGACGCGAGATATTTAAATTACGAATGCATGAGATACGATCTTCCGGGGATCGATTATGTCTTTTACGATGTTCAACAGATTCTAATGGGCATGAAAGATATTAAAAATCAGCCGTCTCTGCTCGGAAGCTGTCTTGAATACGGTATAGAGGAAAATCAGGATGTTCACAAAAGCGACGACGATTCTCTAATGACGATGGAGCTGCTCAGGGAGATATGCAGTTCTACAGGGAAAACGCCTGCCGAGCTTGTAAACGAGTACAAGCAATGTATAGGAATTGTCAGCGATTATGAGTTCAAATGGCAATATCCGCCCGAAAGACCGCATAAGGATATACAAGCAAATTACGGTATGTCAAACAGACTCAGAAAAAATTCGAGCAACTATAAGGTGTTTGAAGCACTTGTTAAAAACGCGACCCCCACGGGCAACATTTCAAACGTCTTGGCGGGGAAAACGATATGTCTTTCCACTCATTATGAGGAAAAGCATTTCAGACAAATGCTCGTTCTCGTGCAGCTGATTGTCAACGCGGGCGGACGCTATGTCACAAGGTTGAAGGAGGCAAACTGCTTTGTTCATAAAAGGGAATACGGACCTAACAAGACGCTAAGACGCTGCTATAGGTACGAAACGGTCAGAAGATTTAATAAAAATCAAAACAGAATAGAGATCATCCCCTTTGACGAATTTCTTGAACTGCTTTCTATAAGTGAAAAGGAGCTTGACGAAACGGCGGACGCTATCCTTACCCAAAAACAGGTTTTAAACTCTTTAGAGGATGTGCTTCTCGAAGACTTTGATAAAGAGCAGGAAGAGGAAGAAGAGAGGGAAGACAAGGCGGCGGTATAGTTGTGTGAGCGTGCCGTGAGCTTTTTGACGCGATGCGCTTTTTGGATTTGGCTTATCGGCAATAACCCGGCCTTTTGCAATATTAATAATTACGGAGAAAACCATGAAAAGAATACTGTCAACTTTGCTTGCAATGATACTGTGCTTGGGATTGCTGTCATCCTGCAAAAAGCAAAGCGATAAAAAATCGTCCGAGACGACCACTATCGATAAGGAAGAAGAGCAGGTGATTCCGCCGGAGACGGTTTTGCATTCATCACTTTACGAGTATGATCTTGCAAGTTACGTAAAGGTGGGCGTAAGGTACGAGGATCTGCTTCTCAGCCAAAGTTTTATTGATAAAGCGGTAGAGGAGGATGTTCAGAACTTTCTGAGCGTTTACGGTACGGTGATGCCTTATGAAGACCCCGAGACCGTCGCCCAAAACAGGGACGTCGTCGAGGTGTTTTATACTGGGACCCCTCACGATAAATCGCTGACACTGTCTGATGAAGCGCTCGCTGGCATGACAAACGCCGATAGTGAGAGCGGATTGGCGGTCACCATAGGTTCGGGACAGCTTATCGGCGCATATGAAAGCAAGGATCATCCCGAGCTGAACAATCCGGGCTTTGAAGAGCAGCTTATCGGACATAAAAAAGGCGATAAATTTACAATAAACGTTACCTTTCCCGATGATTACGGCACGCCGGAGCTTGAGTCGCTTCCGGTCGATTTTGAAATTGAAATCGTTTCCGTTTCTTACATTCTCGAAAAAGAGCTGACAGTCGAACTTCTCAAAAAAAACACGACCTACACGTCGGTCGAGGATTTTTTAAACGATTCTGAAAGTTATTTCAAGAGATATCACACCTACGAGGGCTTGCTTGACGCGGTCAGTGTTGAAGGTACTCCCGATGAGAAGCTGAACAAGGACACGATGATCGTCGAGTTTCTTTTTAATGACCTTGGACTCGTGCTTACGCAGGGCGAGTATGAAGCAATGCTCAAGGAGCATTACGAAGCGAACGCCCCGCAATATTTGTATTATTATGGAATATCGACGCAGAGCGCGTTTGAAAGCATCATGGGCAAAGACAACCTGATACTGTTTTTTGAAGAGGAAATGGTAAAGGACAAGCTTCTTGAGTATGTTACAATGATCGATTGAAAAATGAAAAAGCTCGACGCGTTCGCCTTCAATGAGACGTACGCGTCGAGCTTTAACGTTCTGTCAGTCGGTGAATTCAACGCTCTTTGCCCATTCGATAAACTTGGGTGTGAAGTCGTCTTTGTTTTCCTCGGGAGTTGCAAACTGCACCATCCAAAAGGAATCGCTTGCCTTATAAAGAACGGTGAAATAATAGTATGTTATGTTCTTTTCGGTATTTTCGTAGGTGTAATCATAGTATGTAAGCCCGTCGGTTTTCTTAAGAGTGGCGCCCTCGGCGGCCGTGTTTACGGTGATTGAAGCCTGGCCGTAATCATCGATTGAGTAATCGCTGAGACCCTCGAGCAGATCGAACTTTTCCTGAAGGACAAAGACAGCCACGTCCTTTGAATCATAGCATACCGTGTAGTTTTCAATCGATGTTTTCTTGAAAGCGTCGGTAAGAGTGATTTTGATGCCGTCGGAGGAGAAAACCTTTTCCTCTCCGTCAACTGCGCTGCTTGCACAGCCTACTGTGCCGATTAAAATCAAAAGCGTAATGGCGATAAGTAAGATTTTTTTCATTGTTTTTTCCTTTCTTTACTGATGCCGTAAGGCAATTGTGTTTTTATGGCCTGCCCGAGCGGATTCGAACCGCTGACCTTCAGAGTCGGAGTCTGACGCGCTATCCAGCTGTGCCACGGGCAGGTATACATATATTTTATCATATTTTTATGCGTAAGTCAATAATTTCAAATTAAAAGTGTAAAAACTATTGATTTTATTTGTAGTATGTGTTATAATCAAAACACACAAAAACGCCGGTGTGTTGGAATTGGCAGACGAGGTGGACTCAAAATCTACAACGCCGTTTCATGCCACCGTGCCGGAAAGCCTTGATTTATCAAGGGTCTTTGACAACTCAATATGTAACTTGCTTTTCATGTCCCTCCACGATGTCCCTCCGATTTCTCGGATAGGACATCGGGAGCGGGACTTTGAAAATATAAATGCCGGTGTGTTGGAATTGGCAGACGAGGTGGACTCAAAATCTACAACGCCGTTTCATGCCACCGTGCCGGAAACCCTTGATTTACAAGGACCTTTGACAACTCAATATGTAACTTGCTTTTCATGTCCCTCCACGATGTCCCTCCGATTTCTCGGTCGGGACATCGGGAGCCGGACTTTGAAAATAGAAATGCCGGTGTGTTGGAATTGGCAGACGAGGTGGACTCAAAATCCATTGCCAGCGATGGCGTGCGGGTTCAAGTCCCGCCACCGGCACCAGACCCTAACAGGCTCGAAAATGCTTGATTTTCAGGCGTTTTCGGGCCTTTCTTTATTTCTGCCGCGGGCCTCGTAAATTGGAGGGACACGGTCATTTTCCTCGCTTTACCCTCCATTTTTGGAGGGACATTGGAGGGACATCGGGTGTGACGCAGTAGGATAAACACCTATAATCGCATTGGCGGACGCAACCTTGGAGCTGAAATCCAGATGGGTATAGATGTTCGATGTCGTGGAAATGTCGCTGTGTCCCAACCATTCCTGAATGTCTTTCAAGCTCACACCGTTCGCATGAAGCAAACTCGCGCAGCTATGCCGGAGATCGTGAAAGCGGATTTTCCGCAGCCCGTTCTTCTCCAATACCAGCGGGAAATGCTGGGTGATGTATCCCGGCTTTACCAGCTCTCCGATTTCGTTGACGTAGATGTAACCGAGGTACTTCTTGTTATACATCCTGCCGCACAGCTTTCGGTTTGTCTCCTGCTGGGCTTTCAGGCGATACAGAAGTTCCTCAAAAGGCGGCACCAGCGGCAGCGTCCGATAGCTGGATTTGGTCTTGGTCCTGTCTTTTTCAATAATCGTGCTTTTCCCATTCACGCAGACCTGCGTTACCGTGTGGCGAATGGTCAGCGTTTTTTGCTCAAAGTCGATAGCGTCCCATTTCAGCCCGATTGCCTCGCTTCGGCGCAGGCCATAGAACGCGGCCAGGATGACACCCAGTTCAATCGGATCGCCTCTCACAACTTCAAACAGCCGCTCCAGCTCTTTCTCGTTATAGAAGCCCCCGACGAATCGCTCTTTCTTTGGACGCTCGATGCGGTCGGCGGGATTGTTGTCCAGCAGTCCCGTCTTAAAGGCATACTGGAGCGCCTTGCGGATGTTGGCGTGCCGGTGGATCACGGTATTGGCAGATACGCCGTTTTCTTTCATCTCATAGGTGTAATAGTCTTGGATGTGTTTCGGCGTTACCTCCCGCAACCGCAGCCCCGGATGGCGCTTGTCAAAGTAGGGAACGATCTTGTTCTTAATGCAAAACGAGTAGGACGCATACGTTGTGACCTCCACACTCGATTGCATCATGTCCAGCCAATCAAGAAGAAACCTGGTGAATGGAATGTCTGCCGGCGCGATCTGCTCCGGGTGAGCGCGTTCCTCGATTCGCCGCTCTAATTCTTCCTCCATTTCTTTGCGCGCCTGCATAAGCATGGCCTCGGCGCGTTTCTTGTTTCCCTTGACGGGAAGCCCGGTACTTTTGGACGGCGTCTTTCGATTGCCGTACTCGTCTGTGTAACTGAGGACGATATGATAGTATCCTCTTTTTTCTCGCAGATGTCCTGCTACCATAATAGCAAACCTCCTTTTAACTTGGTGCAGTGTTCATCCATCTGCCATTGACAGATACAGTATACCATAGGTGAGCTTACGAGACAAATGTGCGAACATGATTTCACGCATCGGATTTTTCTCCCACCTCCAAATATTCAATGACATTGATTTTCGGAATCCGATAGCGCCTTGCAATTACAAAGCTCTTGATCGCTCCTGTTTTCAAAAGGCGGTATCCCGTTTTTACACTAATCCCGCCGAGCATTTCGCATAACTGCTCTACATTGACCACGTCGGGATAATTGGGAAACATCAGTTTGTAGGCGTCTTGCTGCTTCATTTCATGCCCTCCTGATTCCTCCTTTTTATCTCATAATCAAATCCCTTACGCTGGTTGCAGTAGGTGCAGGTGTCCTTGGCGTCCTGGGCCGGATCGACCCGGCGCAAAAGATAAGCGCCTGTGTTACGGAAGTTCTCCGCACAGACGCTGCAAAGGCACATGACCAGGGCCGGTGGTGCAGTTTGAATGAGATCAATGCTGACGGCAAGCGCATGGTTCATGCCGTCGATATGCTCTTTCCGCAGATGGCCGATGTACTTGTCCAGCCGGCGCTTGTCCACGGTGCGGAGCTGCTCCAGCAGGATGATCGACGGAAGCTCCAGACCGTCCTCCGCGTTAATAAAGTAGTGTGTCGGCAGCTTGGGCTTGATACCCACCTTGCTGGAAATGGCGGCAATGATAACCGTGGGGCTGTGCCGGTTTCCGATATTGTTCTGAATGATAACGACAGGGCGATAGCCCTCCTGCTCGGAGCCGATCCCGCGACCGAGATTCGCGTAATATAAATCGCCCCTTAAATATGTTCTGTCCATAATGATAGACCTCCTTTGTTGGATTAGGCGATGGTTCCGCCTATGTAGGAGGTCAAGCGGCTGAACAGAATGAAGGTCGGGAAGATATAAAACCACCCTCTGATTTCAATAGGCCCGTCCTGCCGTTTGACCTTATGACAAAGCAAGTCTATTTGTCCTCGACACCCCGGCCTGCTATTGGGAAGTCATCAAACGGCTGGCGGCTGCCAGCTCCACGGGAATCTCACCCTCACATGGTTCTCATGCGACCGCCCCCATTGCCTGCGACGGCTTCGCGCCGAAAACCGCTTATCACGCTCGGACTGTGGCTGGACGGGAGTATCATTGTCCCCATTGCCTGTCATCGCCGCGCCGGGAGCCGCCCGGTGCTTATAGCCGGCTGTTTCTCGCTCCCTGCCGAAAGAAAGACGTAGGGCAAAATGGATAGATGAAACCCCGTTGTCCTCTTTTCGGCAGATCGTGGCGCAGCCGCTAATGTGGCTTATGCTCATCACAATAGCAATGGGAATGTGCTTGATGAATGGGTATTCTGTTTTCAAGGAGCCAACCCATTCCCCGCACATAACGGAAAACAGGTGGAGAGTTTTCGGCCTCTCCACCTGTTTCCTAACTCAAAGGTCAAAACACAGGGTCTAACTCAAAATTTTTTTCAATTTTTTCAGAGCGGCATAGATGGACTCTTGCACCGTCTGATATTTACATCCCTCCATTTCTGCAATCTGCTCATAGGTCAGCTCTCCAAAGTAGTAAAGGATCAGTCGGGTACGCTGCTTTTCGGGAAGCTGTGCGATTGCTCTATGTAGCTGCTCATTCCGAAAATGCTGCATAGCGATTTCCTCCACGGTTTCCGGCTGGCTGAAAGCCCTGGCACTCAGAGAAGCCTCGGTCAGCTCGGAGCGTTCGTAGTGGTTGTCCACCTCGTTGAGAAAAGAAAGGTCGTCCAG
>CANPZU010000026.1 GCA_947588825.1 uncultured Clostridia bacterium | reverse complement strand
TTCGCAACTTAATTATACCATACCAAAGCTTGATCTTCTCTTTTTATTGGGTCATATCATTTTAACACATACATTTTAAAAAGTCGTCAAATATTTGCGAATATCATACAAATTTCACAAAAAAATCACGCTCATGACATACATTGCAGCTATAATGATTATGAACATAGTTTATAACTTAACAAAGTTAACATTTAAGCTTGACAGTGCGGCGCAAATATGTTATAATTTATTTGCGGCAGTATTAATTTAAGCGTCTGCCAAAACACGTGTAGCACTCAAACAAACATTATTAATGCATTTAATTTGAAAATAAAGAAAGGAAGAGAAAACGTATGGGAACCAAACTGCTTGTTATTGACGACGATCCCAACATTTGCGAATCACTTAAGTTATATCTTGAGAACGAAGGGTATGAAGTAAAATGCGCCGCGGACGGATTTGAAGGGGTAAACTATTTTAAAA
Organism: uncultured Clostridia bacterium; assembly: GCA_947588825.1. Classification (GTDB taxonomy): domain Bacteria; phylum Bacillota; class Clostridia; order Oscillospirales; family CAG-272; genus CAKSQF01. Next base: position 35,172 of record CANPZU010000026.1, on the reverse strand, counting down.
TGTATGAACCCGATCTTGTTCTGCTTGACATCATGCTTCCCCGCAAGGACGGCTGGCAGGTATGCAGGGAGATACGCGAGGTGTCCTCAAAGCCCATTATAATGCTCACGGCAAAAGGCGAGGTATTTGACAAGGTTCTCGGGCTTGAGCTCGGAGCCGACGACTTCATGGTAAAGCCCTTTGATTCCAAAGAGCTTTCCGCAAGGATCAAGGCGGTTCTCCGCCGCTACAATTCGCGCGGAAACGATGTGGACGACGAGGTCGTAAAGTTCGACAATATCGAAATAAGTCATCAGAAATACGAGCTTAAGCTTCGCGGCGAAAGCGTCGATATTCCGCCCAAGGAGCTTCAGCTTCTATACTTTTTGGCTTCAAACTACAACCATGTGTTTTCAAGAGACCAGCTTCTTGACAAAGTTTGGGGATTTGACTATCTTGGTGACTCGAGAACGGTAGACGTACATGTAAAAAGACTGCGTGAAAAGCTCGAAGGGGTCTCGGACAAGTGGGTACTCAAGACCGTTTGGGGCGTCGGATACAAATTCGAGCTGCTTCAGTAAAGCGATTGGCGGTAAGCGGCGAACGCAATGAGCACATATTCATATCAATGCACAAAGGAAAGCTCAAATGTCAATGCCTCATAAGGCGGTAATTTGAAAACAACAATCAAGCATAGCCGAGGCTTGGCAAAAACATAAGACGGCATAGAGAGCAAAAAATGCTTTTTGTGCCGTCTTTCTTTATGCAGGGATAAACAACAGTCTGATTTTTTGTCTATTACTACAAACCGCTTTACAACTGATGCAACGTGCGGCAGGTTATACCTGCCGCCGCTTTTTTAATTTTCCAACGAAAGCCTCTGCGAAAAGAATTGAAAACAAATTGTGAATTATACACCGGTGCTATTGACAACTCCGTCAATACTGTATATAATCAGTGTATACAGTATTGACAGGAAGTGATCGCATGTATATTTTAATCGACAACAAAAGCGGAGCGCCGATTTACGATCAGATATATTCTCAAATCAAAAGTCAAATAATAAGCGGCTCGTTGAAGGAAGATGAGATGTTGCCCTCTATTCGCGGACTTGCCAAAGATTTGCGTATCAGCTTTATTACCACAAAACGAGCGTACGAAGAGCTTGAAAAGGACGGTTTTCTTTACATGGTTCCGGGAAAAGGATGTTTCGTTGCTCCAAAGAATGTCGAGCTGATTCGGGAAGAAAATCTGAAGAAAATAGAAGAACATATCGACGAAATCATAAAGCTTGCCGCAACGTGTAACCTGAGCAGACAAGATATCATAAAAATGGTGAATTTCAGTATGGAGGAACAGGAATGAACGCAGTTGAAATCAAAGACCTGACAAAATCTTACCCCGGCTTTACGTTGGATCATTTAAATTTAGTCCTGCCTAAAGGATGCATTGTGGGACTTATCGGAGAAAACGGCGCCGGAAAAAGCACGATAATCAAGCTCATTCTTGATATCATTCATAAAGACAACGGAAGTATAATCATATTTGGAAAGGATAACGGAAAGGATATAAAAACTGCCAAAGAAGATATCGGCGTTGTTTTGGACGACGTGGGAATTCCCGGATGTCTCACGGCAAAGCAAGTCGGCAATATGATGAAGTACACGTTCAAAAACTGGGACATGAACGAGTACTCGGCTTTGCTTGGAAAATTATCGCTGCCGGACAGTAAACCGTTTAAAGACTTTTCACGCGGGATGAAAATGAAGCTTGGTATTGCCGTCGCGCTGTCTCATAAAGCCAAGCTTTTACTCCTTGACGAAGCGACATCGGGGCTGGACCCGGTCGTGCGGGATGAAGTCGTTAAGATGCTTATGGACTTTACAAGAGATGAAGAAAACACAATTTTAATATCCTCCCATATTGTCAGCGATCTTGAAAAGTTATGCGACTATGTGGCGTTTTTACACAAAGGAAAATTGTTGCTTTTCGAAGAAAAAGATCGACTGCTTGAAGAATACGGTTTAATCCACTGTACGCAGGAGGAACTGCAAAGCCTTCCTCCGAATGCCGTTAAATACAGTAAAAAAACACCATACGGTGCAGAAGCACTTATACTGCGTAACGCGGTGCCGGGCGGCGTCAAAATAAGCCCCGTCGGCATTGAGGAATTGTTTGTGTTTATGGTAAAGGAGGCAAAATAAAATAAATGAAGGGTTTGCTTTTAAAAGAATGGTATATGATGAAAAAATATTGTCGGGCGTATCTGTTTGTTACGGTTGTTTTTCTTGCGATATCGTGTGTAGGCGATATTAATTGGTTCTTTGTGTTTTACCCATGCATTTTGTGCGGAATAATACCGATCAATCTTCTAAGTTTCGACGAGAACAGCGGCTGGATTTTATATAGCGGCACACTGCCCTATACAAAGTCGCAGATTGTGTCCTCTAAATATCTGACAGGCTTGTTTTCCATGTTTGCAATTTTAGCATTAACAAGTATCACGCTGACAATCAAAATAAATCTGAACGACTCGTTACGTTTTAATGATTTGCTTTTAACTTTGCTTGCGATGTTCATCCTTACGCTGGTTTCTAGCTCTATCGGTCTGCCTTTAATGTTCAGGTTTGGCACGGGAAAAGGAAGAATCGCTTATTACGTTATGATTAGTATATTTTGCACAGGCAGCGTAGTTGCGTCTTCATTGTTTAAAGGAAAGCCGGCGGCGAACGAGCTTGCGCCGAACCTGCTCTTGTGCGGTCTGTCTGTAGTTGGAATCGGGCTGTATGCACTGTCATGGTATTTATCCGTCGTGTTTTATAAAAAGCGAGAGGTTTGATGCTGCAAGGAAAGGCTTATTTCTGCGAGACACTCACAAAATAATCGGCTCGTTTTCTCCATTCCTAAAACAAAACGAAAAAATACGGCGCAGTACCGTTTCCGATACCGTGCCGTATTTTGCGTTCCCAATCGGGTTCTTCTTTTTATTTAATGAGCAATCAAATTTCAGGAATAACGATATCCACCTCATGTCCGCATTCCGAGCTTCTTATAATACCGTCGATTATTGCCTGATTATATATTATCTGAGATGTGGGAATAGGCGCGGGCAGATTTTCTCTTATCGCGGTAACAAACGAAAGCACCTTTTTAAAGAAAAGATTTGATTTTTCCATATGCTTGAGCGGTATCGGGGTCGAGGTGGGATTACCGTTTTCGTCGTCATGCATGAGCGTTATTTCGCCTATCGGACCGTCCCACGCGCCTCCGCGCAGATCAAGATTCGGCTGTTTTACTTTAAGACCGGCGTCCTTTCCGAGAAATATAAAGTCTCCGCAGGTATCCATATGCATGGCCCAAGACATTCTGAAGTCAAAGGTCACTCCTCCTTCAAGTCTTATAAAAGCGGCTGAAAAATCGTCAACGCTGAATCTTTCGCTCTCCGCATAGTATTTCGGATTTTTTCCAAAATAATCATACGAAACGGCGCTTACCGTCAGGGGCTTTGGATATCCGATGGTGTTAAGGCCAAAATCAAGTGCATAGCATCCGATATCGGCAAGCGCTCCGACGCCCGCATACCTTTTTTCGATAAAGGTCCGTCCGGGTATTCCCCGCCGTCTGCCTCCGCCCGTCTGCACATAGTACACGTCGCCGAGCTTTCCTGACTGTACGATTTCCTTTACATATGCCGAGTTCTCGTCATATCTTGGCTGAAAGCCTATGGTCAGTATTTTGCCGGACTTTTTCTCCGCCTTTGCCATTTCCACGGCGTCGGCAAGCGTAACGCTCATCGGCTTTTCGCAGAGCACGTGACAGGAAGCCTCCAGCGCCTTTACGGTACACTCGGCGTGCGTGCTGTTGTAGGTACACACGCTTACCGCGTCAAGCTCGTGCTTTAACAGTTCGTCCGCGCTTTCGCAGGCGACCGCATTTTCAAGACCGTATCCGTCAAGAAACGCCCTTGCCTTTCCCGGAATGATATCGGCGCCTCCGACAATTTCTACATCGGGTATCGCCATGTACGCCTTGATGTGCTGATTTGCTATTCCGCCGGTTCCTATTATTCCGACTCTGAGTTTTTTCATATGTTCACCGCCTTTTATTTCTTTTCGGCCGTCAACGGCCGTTTATTTTTTCATTTCTTCTTTCTTTTTATTGTGCGCCGCCGCCGCGGCGATAACAAGCGATATTATAACAGCGAGGATTGCCGCCGTAAATACGACGTAGATTATAATCTTCGGATCAACTCCTTTATCGCCGGATACAGACAAAGATGTACCGCTATCCTCACCGTCCGAAGGCACGGGTTTTGAATTATCGTCATTATTATCCGTCAAGCTCGTCACGGCGTCGCCTTCCGGATTTTTTGTATCCGTGTCTTTTTGCGTTGTGCCATCGTCGGGATCTTTCGTATCCGTATCTTTTTGCGTTGTGCCATCGTCGGGATCTTTCGTATCCGTATCCTTTTGTGTCGTTCCGCTTTGAGGCTTATTATCATCTTGCTTTGACGAGAGGGTTATTTCCGCTTCGGAGGTACACTCGGCGCTCCATTTGCGGTCCGCGGTAAGCAAGCTCTCCTTTGCAAGCGCCGATATTACAGCCTTCGCCTGTTTCTCGCTCACGTTTTTAAAGGTAAGCGTGAGGGTTATTTTATCCGAAAGAGATGCGCCGTCCTTGGCAAGAAGCCTGAAAACGCCGTTTGATTCATTACTGAGAATACCCGAAGCTCCCTTTATTTCAACGTCGTCAAGGGTCAAAAGCTCGTCGTTAAAATTCACGGTAAGAAGCAAATTGGAAAGCTTGTTTGCGTTATCGACGCCTACCGTATACAGTATTTCGTTTTCTTTGGCATTTTCCGCCGCAGTAGTTATCCGAGTCAGGTTTTCCTTGCCGCTTTTTGAATATTTATATTCCTCTTTCTTCACATCGTTTCCCGTGTATTCGGCGTTCCATTTCTTTATTTGTCCGTCAAGCGCTTTTATATGCTCGCTTGCCATTTTAGAGTGTCCGGCCGCCGAGGGATGAATGTCAAAGTGCTTTACACTCTCGAAGTTGCCCGAAGCTATATCATTCAAATACACCTTATTTGATATTTCCATGAGAGAAAGCTCTGCAGAACCGTCGAAAACATCGCCCTCATCTACTATTATCAGCTGTTTTGAAAAGTTTGAAAGCTCGTTTGAGATTATCTCGTTAAAGTAGCAAAGCCATTCGTCGGCAAATTCATAAAGATTACCCAAAAGAATGTCATGCTGACCGAGAAGGGGCACGGTAAGCCTGTAAACAAAATCGCTGCTTTGCGCCGTGTTCGGTATGGTTGTAAGCAATATGAGAGCGTCGGGATTAAGAAGCGATATATAAGATATAAGATCCTGCGCCTCTTTTTGATACTCGCGGGCGGCATTATCAACCGCGCTGTCAATAACGTCGCTTGCAAGGAATTTAATTATTTCGGTGTATTTGATTTTTGACATCTGCGAAAGCGCATTTTCGGGATTCTCGGTGTCGATATCAAAATAAGTCCCGAAAACTTCTTTGAGAGACGCGAGAAAATCGTTTCCGCCTATACTCAGCATTATGAGATCCGCGCTCTTTGCGGCGCGGCGCTCGGGCGATGAGGCTTGCTTAAGCTTATTCATGAGATCGGACACCTTATCTCCGTCAAAGCCGCGGTTGACAAAGTCGATATCGTACATTGTGCTCCTGTCAAGCTCGCTTGCCACAAGCGACCCGTAGGCAAGGGAGGACGCCCTGCCGTTTTCCGCATCATCAAGACCGTATCCTCTGGCAATAGAATCACCCAAAACGGCAACACTCAGTTTTTTACTCTGATCGTTATATTCGTGATTCATGTTTCTTATAAATATGAGATAGTTTTCAAGGCAGAGACAGTCGAGATAATCGACCTCTCCGTTTTTATCAATATCGCAAACACAGTCGCCGGATGAGCGCGTAAAAAGGAGTGTTTCGGTAAGCGCGGCAATATCAAGTTCATTGACAATGCCGTCAAGATTGCAGTCACCAAGGCGCGCTATGCTGCTTTTTTCAGAAATATCAGGAGTTTTGCCGCTTGACGCGGTAAAGGAAGCGTCGGCAAGTATGACCTTCAATTTCCCCGACGGGGAGGAAAATGAAAACTCAAGGCGCAGCTTTTGAGCGCCATCAAGCCTTATTTCCACTCTGTTTTCAAAGCCCCTGTAAATACAGTATATGCCGTACTCGCTCTCATTGCCATTGCCATCCAAAAGGCAGACCCTCATTTTCGCATCCGAAAAATCGCTTCCTGACGCAAGGTCGCAGGAAAGGTAAGCGACAAAATACTCTGCGTCATCGGGAATTGATATAAGGTAGGAGCTTTGATTTTTAACATCGGCAAGCACGCCGAAAGAGCACGCTTCCCTGTCATTTCTTATCCTCGCGGCAAAGCCGTTTGCGCTCGGTTTAGGAGTAACATACGAGTCGTCAAGATTATAAATTATTTTTTGCCCGTCAAAACAGTCGCCCACAAGCCATTTCGGTGCGTTTTGGATACTTATTCTCTCCATCAGAGGAAGAGATTCAAAGCCGTATGATATAATGCTTTTTGCCGCGCTTTGCCTGTCGTTTGTCAAAGTGAGCTTGAGAGAATCGTATACGTCTATTGCACGCTGTATGTATAAGGAGGCCGCGAGGTTATCCGGGATCCATTTTCCCTTTTCGTATTTGCCGTTTTCAAAATACTGTCTGTTTGAAGTATAAGAGGAGGTGGGTTTTCCCGTCACCATATACGTCTTGTAAAGATCGTCGCACCCGGTGTTCGCCTTTATCGTCTCATACACATTATCGTTCACCTTGTAAGGCAGGGTCAGGTCGGAGCAAAGCAAAAGCTCCTCAATAAAATCGTCGTTTGCCTGTTTTGTCATTCCTGCGGCAAAAGAAGGTATAAAGAGAGACGGCAAAATTAAAATCAGCATGATAACAGTAAGCGATTTTTTCATTGTACCTCCGTAGTATCTATATGTACGAAGTCAAACGTATAAAGTCAAAGTTACAAGCGCGCAAATGTTTGCGAACAAGCGACATTTAACGTAATATCAGTAATATTAATTATACCACACCCACACCATATTCGTCAATAGCGATCGAACCTAAAATATCCGGTTTGCGCAGGAATCTGTAAAGAACGGCGGCTTTTATTCGATTTTAACTATTTGGCTATTGAAAATATGAAAAAATTCATGTATAATGAAATAAATATAATCATTGATGCCAAGAATGTCAAGGAGGTAAGCTATATGAAATACAGGAATTTCGGAAAGCTCGGAATCGAGTGTTCTGCATTCGGCATAGGCTGTATGCGTTTCCCCATGAAAAAAAACGAGGACGGAGTAAACACCGTCGATCAGGAGATTGCAAATGAGATACTGCACACCGCTATCGACAACGGAGTAAATTACATAGACACTGCTTATGTTTATTCCGATAGACAAAACGAAAAGGCCGTGGGAACGGCTCTTAAAGGCGGATATCGGGAAAAGGTGCATATTGCCACCAAACTTCCCGTGTGGGACGTCAAGTCCAAGGAGGACATGTACAGGCTTTACGAAGAACAGCGCGCCAATTTGCAGGTGGACTTTATAGATTTTTATCTGATTCACTCGCTCAACCTCGGACAGTGGAAACGTCTGCGCGAGCTTGGAGTGCGCGAATTTCTTGACGATCTTAAAAAGCAAAAAAAGATTACATACGCATGCTTCTCCTTTCACGACAACTATGACGCGTTTGAGCAAATACTTAACGATTATGATTGGGATATGTGTCAGATCCAATTCAACTACATGGATATAAACAATCAGGCGACTATAAAGGGAGTTGAACTTGCGGGAAGCAAAAACATCCCGATTGTAATTATGGAAGGACTTCAAGGCGGACGGCTTGCAAACGTACCCGGCTCGGTAAAAAAGGTTTTTGAGAGCTATAAGGAAAAACGCACCCCAGCCGAGTGGGCGTTCAGGTGGCTTTGCAATTTCCCGCAAATCGGGACCGTACTTTCGGGCGTCACTAACCTTGAGCAAACCTATCAGAATCTCGAAACTTTTGATAAGACCGGCGTGGGCATCATGACGCACGAGGAGCTTGAGATTGTTGACAGGGCGCGCGAAGAGTATATGCGCCGCATAAAGGTCGGATGCACCGGATGCAGATACTGTATGCCCTGCCCCATGGGAGTTGATATCCCCGGCATTTTCGGCACGTGGAACGAGGCGTACAAGTTCAGAGACGACATCTCGAAAAACGGGCATTACAATCGCATTTTAAATGACGGCCACGGAGCGAACAAGTGCGTCGCGTGCGGAAAGTGCATGGAAAAGTGCCCGCAGTCCATAAGCATTCCCGAAATGCTGCGTCAGGCAAATTGCGAACTCCAATGACGAACTACCAAAAAGAGCTTGATATACTGCTCGAGAGTATTGATAAAAAGCCCAAACTCTTACTTCATAGCTGCTGCGGACCTTGCAGCAGCTATGTTACAGAATATTTGGCTGTCTATTTTGAAATCACGGTTTTCTATTTTAACCCATGTATATATCCGGAGAGCGAGTATCAAAAAAGATTGGGGACACAAAGAAAGCTGCTTGACAATACAAAGCTCGCTCTACTTTTTCCGGGGGAGTACGATCACAAAAGCTTTTTGGAGATTGCCGCAGGACTTGAAAAGGAGCCCGAAGGAGGAAAAAGATGTCTTTTATGTTTCAGGCAAAGACTTTTTGAAACGGCGAGGGTCGCCGCCGAGCTTTCCTTTGATTTCTTTGCCACAACTCTCACCGTGAGCCCTCACAAAAACGCCGAGATAATAAACGAAATATCAAAAGAGGCAAGCCTTATGTACGGCGTACCGCACCTTCCCTCAGACTTCAAGAAAAGAGAGGGATATAAGCGTTCGGTGGAGCTTTCAAAGAAGTACGGCCTGTACAGACAGAACTATTGCGGCTGCGAGTTTTCCATGGCGGCGTCAGGCAGTAAGAACCTTTATTAAAATAATAAAAATAATAAAGTAAACAACATAAAGCATAATTATGAAAAAGAAAAACATCATAGCCGCATACGCGGTATACTCCGAGTTAAAGAACATTACAAAAGAGGACGCGCTCTCGCTCGATGTGATAAATATTGCTTTTTGCCATTGCGTGAACGCCGAGATAAGCTTCAAACACGAGAGCGAGCTGTCGCATATTAAAAGAATAAAAGAACTCAATCCCGAAATAAAGATACTCTTTTCGGTCGGCGGATGGGGAAGCGGCGGTTTTTCGCCAATGGCCGCAAGCGCCGAGGGCAGACGCCGCTTTGCAGAGTCCTGCCTTGAGTTTGTGAAAAAGCATTCGCTTGACGGTATTGACATCGACTGGGAATATCCCGGAATTGACTGGGCGGGCATAGAGGCTTCTTCCGACGACAAGGTTAATTTCACCCTTGTGCTAAAGGAAATAAGACGGGCGTTTGATCACTCGAATATTCCAAATCTCATGCTCACCATTGCCGTGGGAAACGATCAGTATTTTATTGACAATACCGAAATGGACAAGGTGTCAAACTATCTTGACTATGTCAGCATAATGACTTATGACATGCGCGGATGCGGCGATCGCATTACAGGCCATCACACCAATATTTATTCGTACGATGCGCCTCCCTCTCCGAGAGGCAAAAATAACGGTTTAAGAAGCGTCGAGCATTCGGTTGAAATATTCTCCAAGGCGGGAGTTCCGATATCCAAAATAGTGATCGGCGCCGCCTTTTACTCGAGAATGTGGAAAAACGTACAGCGCAGCGATAACTCAACAAACGGACTTGGCAGTTTTGCCGACCCTGGAAATTACGGTCCGGGCTTTGGAGAGCTTGACGCCTGCTACATAGGCAAAAACGGCTTTCTGTCCTTCTACGACGAAAAGGCGGAGGGGGCGTACCTTTTTGACGGCTTGACATTTATTTCATACGACAACGAACGCTCCCTTAAACAAAAATGCGCCTTTGTCAAGCAGATGGGACTTCTCGGTATAATGTACTGGGAGCACTCGTGCGACGGTACCGGGAAACTGCTCGCCGCGCTTAAAGAAGGAATGTCATAAGTTCGACTCTCTTTTATTTGCAAATGTTTTTCAGCTTAAAAATAAACATCCCCGTAAAATGACCGCAAGGGCCGTTTTACGGGGATGTTTTCTTATTTCAGCATTACCGCGTCAAAGCTGCCGTCCTCGTCGGTGTCGACCAAAACGACATTATGCTTACCGTCTTTGGAAAGGTCGATTGAAACGGCGTCCGCCCGACCGTTGCTGTCCGCGTCGCTTATCACTGTTTCAAAGGTCCCGTTGCCGTCCGAATCTATGTACACGGTGTCTACCGCTCCGTCGCCGGTGGTGTCGATCATCACGGTATCCATTTTGCCGTCTCCCGTGGTGTCGGTCAGCACCGTTTCAAAGCTTCCGTTATGATCCGAGTCGACATAAACCGTATCCGCCTTGCCGTTGCCGTTTGTGTCCGTAAAAATTTTGTCATACCTTCCGTCTCCGTTTGTGTCAACAAGCAAAGTGTCTTTTTTTCCGTCCCCTGTGGTATCGAGGGACATTTTATTTATCCTTTTCTTTTTATTTTCCATAGCATTCTCCGTTTTGCCGAAAAGGCGGCATAGATATAGATATTTATTTGCTATTTTACATTATACTTGTTAACGCTATGTGAACGCCGCTTTTTTTGCGCTCATAAGGCGAAAGAAAATGACAAAAAGGTCTGCGCCTGCCGCAATAAACAACAAAAGATATTATACGATTTTTACCTCGAAAATATAACAAATGCAAAAAAAACTGTTGTTTTTGATAATTGAATGTGATATAATCATACGGGCGTGCGCTATGCCGCGCGTACAAGTAAAATGTAAATATACAAAGTACGATAAAAATACAAAAATACATATGGAGGCAATTATGACTTTAAGCGCAAGATATGCCGCTCTTAAGAAAAAAGTGGGCGGCAACAGAGAGATCAAACACTATGAAGACACCTTTGGCCAGCCGATTGAAGAGCAAATGAGTATAACTCCGCCCAATCAAATGAATAAAAGGATCCTTTCGCAGATCGAATTTGCTATTTCCCTTTCGAAGGAGCTCGAGGGCAAATACGACGCGGTAGTGGATAAGGCTCTATGTCATCTTGAAAAAGCCATGAAAAAGGACGGCGTTCTCACAAACTCCTCCTGCCTTGAAGCCGAAACTATACTCCTGCCTCTTTCTCAAGAAGCAAAACAATATAAGCTCATTCTCGCCGGTCACGCTCATATCGATATGAACTGGATGTGGAGCTGGCATGAAACTGTAGCGGCGACCCTTGCCACCTTCCGCACCATGCTCAAAATCATGGACGAATACCCTCAGTTCTGCTTTTCGCAGTCTCAGGCGGCGGTATACAAAATAGTAGAAGATTATGAGCCCGAGCTCATGGAGAAGATAAAGGAAAGAATAAAAGAAGGCAGATGGGAGGTCACCGCGTCCGCTTGGGTGGAGACCGACAAAAACATGCCAAGCACCGAATCGCTCATAAAGCACATAAAATACACCAAAAATTACATGAGAGACAACTGGGGGATAGATCCCGACTCGCTTGAAATCGACTTTTCGCCCGACACCTTCGGACACAGCGCAAACCTGCCTGAGATCGACCTTGACGGCGGCGTTAAATACTACTATCACTGCCGCGCCCTTGACGGAAATCAAGCCCTATATCGCTGGAGATGTGCCTCGGGCAAGGAGCTGCTCTGCTACCGCGAGCAGCATTGGTACAACAGCGGGATAACTCCCAAGATCGCTCTTTCCATATTTGACATATCAAAGCGCAGCGCCGGCCTTAAAACGGGGCTTGTGGTATACGGCGTAGGAGACCATGGCGGCGGACCTACAAGACGCGATGTTGAAAGCGCGATTGAAATGATGAGCTGGCCGATATTCCCGACCATTAAATTCGGAACACTTCGTGAATTCTTTTATGAAGCGGAAAGCGTGAGGGAAAAGTTGCCTTTAGTCGACCACGAGCTCAATATGCAATTCCCCGGCTGCTACACAACTCAAAGCCGCATAAAGCTCGGAAACAGAAAATGCGAAGCGGCCTTCGACGACGCGGACGCTCTTTCTGCTGCGGCGGCGCTGAAGGTTGGACGCGCGGCCCGCGTCAAGCAGCTTGAGGACTCCTATCGCGGCGTGCTTTTTACGCATTTTCACGACATTTTGACAGGCTCCTGCGTTCAGGACAGCCGCGAACACGCGATGGGTATATACTCCGAAGCGCTCGCTCACGCAAACAACGAATACCTGCTCTCAATGAACGCCCTTGCCGATAATATCGACACTTCCATGATATCCACAAAAAATGATGCTCGCTCACAGTCGGAGGGCGCCGGCGCCGGATACGGCGTTGGCAATTTCGGAGGAAAGCCTGCGCCCGAGGTCGGAAACGGTCCCGTGCGCATTTACACCGTCTTTAATCCCACGGCTTTTGACAGAAAAGAAAATGTCGAGATAACCGTTTGGGATTATCCCGAGGACATGAGGTATCTTGAACTTACAGACGAAAAAGGCAACGCTATCGATTTTCAGCTGCTGAATCACCGCCCTGAAAGCTACTGGGATCACAAATACTTTAAATTCCTTGCAAACGTCTCGGTAAAATCACTCGGATATACGACGCTTGTCCTGAAGCCGAAAGAAATTGAATCATATCCGGTTTACATACGCACCGTCACCTCAAGTAATCACGCAAATGAAAACATAGTGCTTGACAACGGCGTTATCAGAGCCGAATTTGATTATACAAACGCCGCCTTGATCTCACTTAAAGATCTTGCGACGGGCAAAGAATATATAAAGAACGGACGCGGCGCTTCCTTTGTGCTTATTGATACCGAAGCCGCCTCATCAAACGCCTGGAACATCGGAAAATATCAAAATATCACATCTGTCACACGAATTCTGAGAATAAACGGCGGACACGGCGCGCTCAGGCAAAGCATAAGCTTTGAATGCGAGATAATGAGCAGCAAAATAAAGGCGGAAGTCACCCTTGACAAAGGCGCTCGCCACCTCACATTTAATACGACGGTCGACTGGAAAGAAGTCGGAGGCGCAAGCGTGCCCGTTCTCGCCTTTGCCCTTCCCCTTTCTTACACTCCGGAGACCTGCCTTTACGACGTTCCCGCAGGCGTAATCACAAGAAATACCATGGACCTTGACGTTCCCGGACTTTCTTTTGCGCTCGCTCTTTCCAAAGACGCTAAAAGCGCCGGCATTGTAAATGACTGCAAGTACGGTTACAGAGCGAGAAAGGACGGAACGCTGATATCCACCCTTATAAACAGCGCCACATCGCCCGACAGCTATCCCGAAAGAGGAATACACAAAATATCTCTAAGCGTCGGAGTGTTTGACAACTCGCCTAAAGCCATGATCGAAAGCGCTGCGGCAATATGCAGAAAACTCACCTATGTGTCATCGTTCTCTCACAAAGGGACGCTGCCTCCCTGCGCCGGACTTATGAACCTGTGCGCAAATGAGTGCGTTATTTCCTCGGTCAGCCCGGCCGAGACCAAAGGGGCGCTCATTGTACGCATTTACTCTGTCTCGCAGTCCGACGAAAAGATAAAGCTTGGCTTTGAGGACAAGGTAAAGTGCGCATACGCCATCGACTATCTCGAGCGCCCGACGAATAAGGAAATAAAGTTTTCAAACAATGAAATCGCCGCCGAAATAGGCAAGGGAGAGATCCTGACTCTTAAGGTTGAATTTTAAGTCTCAGCTTCAAAAAACAGTACAATGGTTGACATTACCGAACTATTTTTGAGCGTCTTTCTGCTTTTTCTTCTCATAATACCGGGATTTATTTTAAGAAAAGTCAGATATGCCGACGACGCTCTGCCCAAAGGGCTTACAAATATAATACTCTATATCGCGCAGCCTGCCCTTATCATGGTGTCATTCATCAGGCCCTATGATAAGGCGGTAATGCGCACGGCGCTCGGAGTACTCGCCTTTTCCTTTCTTCTGCACGGCGCTTTCTGTCTTCTCTCACTGCTTTTCTTTAGAAAATGCAGCGAGGCGCTGCGGCGCGTATACCGCTTCGGCGCAATCTTTTCAAACGCAGGATACATGGGCATACCGCTTATTATGGCGCTTTTCGGTGAGGACGCGGCGCTCTTTGCCTCGGTGTATATTATAGGATTCAACTTTTTCTGCTGGTCGGTGGGATGTTTTATTTACAGCGGGGATAAAAATTATGTTTCCCCTCGCAAAATGCTTCTAAACGCGGCTACGATTCCCACCTATATCGGGCTTGCCTTCTTCCTTTTGCCGATCGACGCCTATGTTCCCGGCGTTTTTGTGGAGGCGCTTGAAATGCTGCGCTCAACCGTAGCGCCGCTTTCTATGATGCTTGTGGGAATGCGTCTTGCAGACATGAAGCTTCGCGGCGCGTTCAACGATATACATTTTTTTCTCTCGATATTTCTTCGACTTATCGCTTTTCCGACGGTCGCATGGCTCGTGATGCGCGCGGTTTCCCTTTGCGGCATATACTATGACGCGACGGCCGAGTCAGTGGTACTTATCTGTGCTGCGACCCCCGCGGCGGCCGCGACGTCGATGTTTGCCGAAAAATTCTCGGGCGACTCGGTCAGCGCCGGAAAGATCGTTTCGCTGAGCACGGTGTTATCGGTCATAACTATGCCGCTTGTCGCGCTGCTTCTTAAAATTTGATTTGCGCCGTGAAAGAAAAGTATCTAACGCCTGATATGTGCTTCAAAACGCTTGAAAGGACGCATTACTGCTATACAAATCCCGGCGCGGAGTGTTTGCTTTCCCCGCGCCGGTATATTATTATATCAATTGTATCAATATATTCTTATTTTCTGCCCGTAGAGCCAAAGCCCCCTTCTCCCCTTTCGGTGTCCTCAAGGTCCTCGCAAAGCTCAAACTCCGCCTGAATGTAGGGCGTTATCACGAGCTGCGCTATACGCTCGCCCGGCTCGATGTTCCGAACCTCTCTTCCGTGGTTGTGAAGCGCGACCATTATCTCGCCTCTGTAATCCGAGTCGATCACTCCGACCTTGTTGGCGGGCGCTATGTCGCGCTTGCACGCCATACCGCTCCGTGCAAAGACCAGTCCCACGTTTCCTTCGGGTATCTCAACGGCTATCCCCGTTTTTATAAAGACCGTATCGCCCGGCATTATTTTGATTTCTCCGTTAAGGCAGGCATACAGATCCGCCCCCGCCGAAAATTTTGAGCCGTATGTGGGCAGTATGGCGTCGGCGCACAATTTTTTAACCTTGATATTCATATGTTTCTTTTCACTTTCTAAAAAATTCAGGAGATTATTTTATTATGAGGCTGTTTAAATCAAAAGCGGAGAAAGAGCTTGACAACATCATAAAAGATATTGACATAAATCTTTCAAACAATTACAAAGAACCCGCGCACAACGCCAGAGCGAAACTCGCTTCAAGGACCGCGGAGCTTCTTAAAAGCAAGAGGATAAATGAGGATACGTATAAAAGGTACATGCAGATATACGAAAAATACACCGTCATGATGCGGGACTATCATCACTGAAGCGAGTATGCCTCCACCATTTTAGAAAGAATCGCTATATTTTCGTCAACCTTGCGCGCAAACTCAAGCTGGCATCTTGCCCTTTCAAGATTATGATCCTTTCTTGATATCTTAAAATAAGTGTCTCCTTCAAGATAATCGGTAAGAAAGCGCATGCCGAGTTCAACCGCTATAAGCTTTACCGAAAAAGGCAGAAGCGCTTTTTCGTTTTCGGTGATAAAGGCGCCCGCCGAACGCATGAAGCCCTTTATGAAGGCCTCGGCGTTTTCAAGATTCAGCCCCACAAGGGATAAATCCTTTTCGTCCTCGGCGGCAAGGTTGCACGAGCTTCTAAAAGCGTCTCCGAAATCGTAAAGCAGCGAACCGGGCATTACGGTGTCAAGATCAATGACCGCAAGAAACTCATTGCTCTCCCTGTCAAAAAGCACGTTGTTTATTTTTGTGTCATTGTGAGTTACTCTGCACGGAATGCTGCCCTTTTCAAGTGCGTCGGCAACGACCCCAAGCTCGTTTGATAATGAGTTTATGTATTCCATTTCCCTTTTCACATCATCACGCGCCCCCCTTGAACAAATATCGGCGGAATACGCGGCCGCAAGATTTTCATACCTTTTCGGAGTATTGTGAAAATCGGGGATTGTCTCGTAAAGCTTTTTTCCGTCAAAATCGGAGAGCAGGCGTTGAAAGTCCCCGAAGCCGTACGCCGCCTTATAAAGCAGCTCCGGCGTCACCGTGTCGTAAGATACGGAATTTTTTATTAGTCGGCACACTCGGTAATATTTACTGTCCGACGCTTTGAAAAAGCTTTTATTATCCTTGGTAAACACCACGCAAAGCGTTCCTCGCTCGGCGTCCCTGCCCTCTTTTTCGAGCCTGGCGCGCATATGGCCGGTGATCTTTATAATATTGCTCATGAGCTTTTCGGGCTCTTTGAACACACTTGTGTTTATTCTTTGGATAATATAATCCCCCGATATGTAGGTGTCGTTTATATGCCCGTTTCCGTACGGCGTCTGCGGTTTTTTTATGCCGTAAGCGTCAAGAACCTCTTTTGATATATTCATAGTATTTACTTCCTTTCGAGCTTTTGCATCGGATGCCAACATATAAGGCGGACGGACCGTGCGCCCTCTTTATTATTATAGCGCCGAGAACAGGCAATGTCAATTGTATTTTTGGCATTGACATACGTGAAACTATATGATATAATTTTTATAACTAAAAACACAAATTTCGGAGGCAGGAATGAACAAAATTATAAAAACTCTCTGCGTTTGTCTGCTTGCGGCGCTTATGCTTGTCGGCTGCGGCGGCGGCAAGGACTCTGATGACACAACAACCGTAAATACAAATACCGACTCGGTGCCGCCTTACGACGAAAACGCCGAGATAACCATCGAGTACGATGGCGAAAGCACAAGCGGCAGCGCGTATGCCGAGCTTGTGATTTCAGGCACTTACCGTACATCAAAGACCATAAAGATCACCGTTCCGGAAAATCAGCACTTTCTCGCAGTATCAATCTCCAAGGGCGTGCTGGACGAATCGATAGTTTATCTTGAAGACGGCGTTTTCACATACAAAATCCCCGATTTTTCAAGAAGCTATCCTCCAAAGCTCAAGCAATCGGGGAACACCATAAGCGCCCGTATACCGACAGTAAGCGAACTTGAATCAACTCACAATATCGCCCTGAATACAAGCGACCTTCTTAAAAGTCAAGGCGTATATCCTCACGCATCCACCACGAACACGAATAATGACGACGCGGAATGGATGGCAAGGAATATAATCGACGGATTCACACAAAACAACGCACACGGAGAGTATCCCTATCAGTCTTGGGGACCCAAAGATTCGGTGTCGCGTAAAGACAATATAAAGATCGATTTCGGACACGATGTAAATGTCGAAGAATTAGTGCTCTACATACGCGCAGACTTCCCGCATGACGGTTATTGGAACAGCTGTACGCTCAGATTCTCCGACGGCAGCACTCAGAAAATCCAAATAAGCGGAACAGGAAAAGCTCAAACGATAGCGATCGAAGGCGGAAAAACCACCTCCTCTCTCACATTCACCGAATTCATTAAAGCCCCTGACAGCCAGGGTCAGTGGTGCGCTTGGATCGAGCTTCAGGTAAACGGAAGCGAAATAATGACACAGTAAAAATTTTTTATAAGCGTTTTTATCAGACTGCGCGTCTGCTCTATCCCATATAAGCAGGGATCGGGCGGACGCGCATTTGTTATGGCCGCTTTTTATCGGCTTATTGGCGTTACAGCTTTATTTTTATTTCTTTTCCGAGATCAAAAGCAAAAATACTCGCTCCTGTGACCTTTTTTCGAGTGATGATTTCGAGCGCTTTTTTATAATACATGAGCTGGGAGCGATACTCAAGGGCAATTTGCGCTTCAGGATCATTGCAAAACGCCCTGTCCGTTTTATAATCTATAATGGTGTATGATCCGTTTTCGTTTTCAAAAAAGCAGTCGATAACTCCCTGAACGAGTATTTTGGCATCGCTTCGCGCGTAAAGCTCCTTATCCTTCTCAGTGAATTCGCTTGCCGGAATACGAACGTTAAAACGGTATTCTCTGTACACTTTTTTTGATTTTTTAAGCAAGCGGTACAACTCGCAGTCAAAAAAGGCGTTAACTTTATCCGCATAGACGAGCTTCGCGCTTTCCTCGGTCATGTACTTTTGCTCGACCAAACGCAAAAGCTCATCTTCCACCCCGTATCTTTCAACTTTCTCAAAATCGCAGAACTGCATAAAGACATGCGTTGCCGTTCCCCGTTCGGCGCCCGTCGCGAGCGTTTTATGGGAC
Organism: uncultured Clostridia bacterium; assembly: GCA_947588825.1. Taxonomy (GTDB): domain Bacteria; phylum Bacillota; class Clostridia; order Oscillospirales; family CAG-272; genus CAKSQF01. The sequence goes on along the minus strand of CANPZU010000026.1, from coordinate 16,733 downwards.
ATAAAATCGGGACGTTCTTTGACGCTTCGGTTCATTACATCCTCTTCTTCATCGAGTACTTCCGGATAAAGCGCGGACACGGCAAGCTTTGAGGGAAGCTTTTGCTCTTTATTCCAGGGATAAACAAACTCTATGGCGTTTTTGGCCTTTTCGAAGGCTGATTCGTCATACTTATTTGTTTCCTCGTTTTCAAAGGAATTTATTTTGCTCTCGGCCGGGACGGTCAGATCGTCGGACATAATATATTTTATCTCGTAACAATCATCCTCTTTAAGGGAGGAGAGTATCCATTTTATAAAACTTGCGTTTTTACTGTAAGCGTAATATGAAGAGGCAAGTCCTCTTATACCGCGCTTTGCAAATTCCTTCGGAGCAGGGGTTGAGGCGGTAAGATAGAGCTTTTTCTTTGCTCTGGTCAGCGCGACGTATAAAACGCGCATTTCCTCGTTTATCTGCTCTTTTGCGACATGAAGAGCGCTCGCCTTTCGCATAAACGTGTCATACTTGACATATCCGCTGTCATCCTTCATACGCAAAGTTATGCCAAGCTCTCTGTCAACTATTAAATCCTGCTTCACATCCGAAGAATTTACCTGCCTGTGCAAATCGCAAACAAAGCATATGGGGTATTCAAGTCCTTTAGATCCATGGACGGACACTATGTTGACTTCGTTATCATCCTCTGTTTCATTCTGCAATGAATCGGTTTCAACACTGCTTGATTTGAGCTTTTCAATATGCCTTACAAAATCAGAAAGACAGCAAAACGAATTTGACTCAAATTCCACGGCAATACTTAAAAATGAGGACAGATTGTCCCCGACATCCTCAGAACAGTCGCTTTTGGCCGAAACAACCGCCTCAAATGACAGATTATCAAGGACAAAGCGTATAAGTTCGCTCACCGTCATTTCTCTTGAGCGCTCTCTGCATTGATCAAACCAATCGGTAAAAGCAAGGCATTTGTCATAAAGCTCGCCGCAGCTTTCCCGGTCCATATATTTTAGCAGGCGGTTGTAAACTCCCTTCTCACCCGTAAAGGCAAGCTTTGAAAGGTCCTCCACGGTAAAGGCGAAGAAGGGACTTGTCAAAAGTGCGCTCAGCGAAATATCCCCTCTCGGGTTATCAAGGCATTCGAGAATAGAGGAAATAAGCATTATCTCGGGCTGCCTGAACAGTTCCCGCCGCGCGCTTGATCTATACTTTATACCAAGCTTTTCGAGCTCTTTTTCGTATATTTCGGCGACGCCCTTTGTTTTGCGAAGTATTATCGCTATCTCCGACGGTTTTGTTCCCTCGCCTATAAGGCGCGCGACCTCGCAAGCAACATACTTTGCCTCGTTTTGCTCCTTTACACTGTCCTCGGCGGTCTCCACAAGCGCGACTGTGACCTTTTCGCTTTTTGAAGGATCGCTGTTTTTCTTAAATACAAGGGCGTCCTCGGCAAGATAAGGGACGCTTACCCTATCATGAACGAACAAAGAGGCAAACACCATATTCGAGAAGTCTATAATGTTTTTATCACATCTGAAATTTTCGCTTAGAAACATCCTGACATTATCCTGCTTCTTACCCGGTTGATAGTCTTTATAATCCTCTCTGTATTTGGCAAACAATCGGGGAGCGGAGCCTCTAAAGCCATATATGCTCTGCTTTATGTCTCCAACCATGAAAATGTTGTTTTGCCCTATCGCCGAAAATATGGCGTCCTGAACAGGGTTTATGTCCTGATACTCATCGATGTATATTTGGGCAAAACGCCGCGATACTTCTTTTGCGACCGTCATATCGCCATCCTTGGGGCAAAGCAGCATGTACGCGTATTTTTCAAGATCGTCGTAGTCGAGCATCGATCTTGCCGTTTTCTCTTTTACGGATATCTCCTCGTAAGCCTTCAGCGTTTTATAAAGCTCGCCGCAAAAGTGAGCGCTGTTTTGCGCGCTTCTTTTTATACTCTCCTCGCTTTCGGAAAAAAAGCTTTTGCAAAAGGCGCGTATTTGATTTTTGTACATATCCCTTTGCTCAAGATAATATAAATCATCGCCGCTTATTTTTCCCGCTCCCTTCATGATGGCAAACTTAAAGTCCTTCATAAGAGAAGCGATCTCGCAGTATTTCATATCGTCCGCCGAACGCAGAACCTTAAAATAGTTTAAGTCACTCTCAAACACGTCCGCCTGAATCGCGTACTCTTCTCCTCGGCTTCTCAGCGCGTCTATCGCGCTTTCGCATATTGCGCAGAAGTATACGCACATTGAAGAGAGCTGCGCCTTGACCTGACTCATATACTCCGAACCGTCGATACCCGTTTGAGCCACTTTTAAAAGCCGATCCCTGCTGTTTTTCACATATTCCACACCGTCGGGATAGGAAGAGAGCTTTTCATAAAAATCAAGGAGCATATCGGCAAGACGTCCGTCTCTTAACGATATGAAATTTTCCGCAAAACGGTTGAACTCCTCGGTGTCCTTTTCATAGCGCTCGTCAATAACCGAATCCATAATACCTCGATAAAGCAGCTGCGATTCGGAAGGACTTGTTATTTTCATCGAAGAGGGCAGCGAAAGCCGCTCGTGATACTCCTTAATCAGATCAAGATAAAAGCTGTGAATTGTGGATATATGCGCCCCTTCTATCTCCATAAGCTGCTTTCTCAGTTTTTTATTTGCTATGTCTTTGGAATATGCTCTGCCAAGCGAGGATGATATTCTGCTTTTCAGCTCGGAAGCTGCCGCCTTTGTAAACGTCACGACCAGCATATCCGATATACCGACCTGCTTTTCCGGGTCGAGCAGGTTCTGTATTATACGTTCCGTGAGGACTGCGGTCTTGCCGGATCCCGCAGCGGCGCTCACGAGTATGTTTGACACGGGAGCCCTTATAGCGTCCAGCTGCCTGTTTGTAAACGGTATTTCTGACATTTCAGGAATCCTCCTTCATATCTCTTCGGCAAACCTCTTTGAAATCGCAGTATTTGCATGCCTCTTGTTCGGAAACAGGGTCGGCGTTCGCTATGCCCTTTTTCATGCCTTCCCCTATTTCTTTTATTTTGGATATCACATTTTCCTTTATTTCTTGAAACTTCTTTTCGGACGCTATGGGATATTTGTCCCCCCTGCCAAGGTCAAGCTCGTTGTTTTTGCCGAGTTTGACGGGTATGTAAAGACCGCAAAGTCCGGGCTCCATGGCGGAAAGAATTTTTATATCGTCTGTAAGAATCCCGTTTCGCTTAATGTTTTTCATGACCTCTTCCGTCAGCTCTTCTTCGCTGAACTCCAAACTGTTTTTGCTAATACTCGGCATTCCGGCAAGAAAGTAGAGCGCTCCCGCAGGATGCAGATTACAGTCACTGTCGGCGCCCAGCCTCTTTAAAAAATCGGAATCTTTTGAAGAACAGACGGTAAAAAGGTATATAAGCAACTGCAAATTGAGGCCTTTGCTTATATCTTCAAGGCTGAATTCCTTTTTGCCCGTTTTATAGTCTATGACGCGCAGATACAGCTCGGTTCCCTGACGATAAATGTCGACGCGGTCGATAAAACCGTTCATGTGCACTCTCGTTCCGTCCTCAAGGGAGATCGGTATGCTCAAAATACCGCCAAAGACGCCTATAGGGTATTCAAAGAGTATCGGCCTGAACTTTGAAAGCGAAAACTCTTTTACAAGGTTTTTTATAAGAAGAGAGGAAAGAGACTCGAGCCTTTCAAAAAGACATTCGGTCCTTTTGTCGGTGTCCTCCTTAATTATTGAGCTTTTGTACTTATTGACGACTTCTTTTATCATCATCTGGCATTCAGTCTCTGAAAGCTCAAAAATATTTTTATTCGCAGCCTTTTCAAAGAACATTTCAAGTACGCGGTGAACATAGTTGCCGATATCCCGGTTTTCGATATCTCCGCTGCCCGTGGGACGCATTTTTGCCACATACATGCAAAAATAGGCAAACGGGCACTCGACATATTTCTGTGCCTTTGACTGTGAAAGGATAAGACCTCCTTCGCTCATTTTGTCGGTGACATCATGACCGACATTGCATTCGCCCCATCTGATCGGTATGTTTAGAGCATTCTTTATCTTGACAAATTTACCGTCTTTTTTTATGGCAAGATCGATTATCTTGTTTGAAATTATAGGGTCTTTGCACGAAACGGCGTATTCAAAAGCACTCATGGGAGAGTATACCTTGTCGATATCCTCAAGCTTTGACATATCCTTTTCATTTAACACCGGGAAAATTTCTTTAAGCGTTTTTAAGGCGAAAGACGGACGGTCGCTATCGTTGTATATCACGCATGCCTGCTTCTCGGAGCTTGTGAGAGCGTTGTAAAAATGTAGAAGCTCGTCATAAACGGCGCGCTCTCCCCCTTTATCAAGCTCAATGCCAAGAAGAGCGAGCTCTTCTCTCTCCTTTGATCCGAGTATGCCACGATCTTCGGGAAAGGCGGGAAAAATTTTCTCGTTTGCCCCGAGAATAAAAACACACTCGCCACCCGCGCTGCGGTAAAGGTTTGCCGAGGTCAGATGTACCTCGTCCACTCCGGGAGGGATCTTACCTATGTCGGTATTCTCAAACATAAGAGATAAAAGCTGTGCATATTCAGCAGCGCTCACCTCTGTATCCGAGGCAATATTAACAAGGGTATCAAGGGTGCTTACAATGCAGTTCCAAAGCTGAGCGTCCTCATCCGCCTCGGCGTTTCTGCCCTGCTCGCGCTTTCTCGCCGCGCTCTCGCTTATTTTGCGGCGTATCTCAAGCTTTTCAAGATAATTAAAAAGGGCCTCGCTCACTTTTCTTACGTTGCTTTGACCGTCAAACACCTCAAAAAGCTCTTCAAGCGGCTCCGATATCGCACGCCGAAGCTTATTAAGAACACCGAGCGACTCATAAGCTTCCTCATCATACTCGTATCCAAAGCCTTTTGGATTCATTCGCCATTCGTTTTCGTCGTACCACCGTTTTCCGCGTATCTTCCACATTTGAGCGTACTCGCAGAGCATGTCCGCCTCCTTTGTATCAAGGCAGGTCAGACCGCTTCGTATATAAGACACAACATGTTCGGTTTGCCATCCGTAAACCTTTATCATAAGCGCCGAGAGTATCAAACGCACCTGCGATTTTGCTTTCATTTCGGTCCTTTTGGAGATAAAGCAAGGTATTTCGTATTTGTCGAAGGCCTGCTCGATTATGCCGCGGTAATCGTCGATATTTCCCGCCACGACGGTAAAATCTCGGTATCTCTTCCCGCCGTTTATCACCCTTTGCTTTATTTCAAGCGCAAGCGCTCTTACCTCTTCTCTTTTATCCTTGCATCGTATCGCGCAAATATCGTGCGTGCGCCCTTCAAAGCAATTTTGTGAAAAATTCCACAGCTCCATTGCAAGAAAATCCATTTCCTTTGAGACAAGCGGAAGATCAAAGCTTTCATCAAGCACGCTCACATGTCCTTTGTCGGCGGCCTTTCTAAGGGCTCTGTCGGTATCCCTGAGCCTCTCAAACGCCTCCGCATTGCTTTGCTTTTCATATCCGAGAGTGACCGTGCTTTCCTTGCTTTGAGCAAAGACATGATACAAAAGATCAAGCTCCTGTTTTGTAAAACCGGAAAATCCGTCGATAAACACATTTGTGTCCTCGAAAAATCGATTGTTTTGCAGCTTCATTTCAGCGGCGGTCAGATCGTCGGAGGGGTCGTCGTATTTCTCGTGAACGGTGTCGCAATAAAGCGCGTATATCTGAGAAATGTCATACAGAGTCTCAGAAAACGAGGGGTCTTCCTCGATGCGGGAAGAAGCGCTCATAAGAGCGTCGGGAGAGACGCCGTACATGCGAAACTCCTCTATGGCGTCAAGCAGCATAAAGGGCAGCTGTCTGTCGCTCAGCAGCTGTGTATCATACTTTTTAAGCATAGGAGAGAGCATTTTAAGTGCTTTCCATATAACGGCGTACTTGCCCGCCTTTGATATGTAATTATAGCACAGACCGCCGTACTGTCTGAATATCACGTTGCAGAGTCTGCGAAAGCTCAGTACCCGTAAATCAAGAGAATAAATCGAAGCCTCACAAAGCGCCTTTTCCGACTCAAGTACCGTCTGTTCGGGCACGAGCAGTATAACCTTTTCGCCTTTTTTCAGCTTTTTTTCAATGAGAGAGTATAGATATTCGGTCTTTTTTATTCTGTTGCGACCGTATATTATCTTTAGCATTTTAATTCTCCTCCGGCGCGCTCGGATTATTGATCCGAGCGATTTCAAAATGTCCGTCTTGGTTGATCAATGTAAGTCAATCAGACGGACACTTTATAAAAATATACTCTTTGGCATTTGCAAAGAAATAATTGCGCTGCGCCGAGCACACATGAACGATGTCAGTCGCCGGCGTAAGCGGTATCGACTCCCGCCGCGTACGCCGCGCCGTACTTTGCGATAAATTCCTTTCTTTCACTCAGGTTGTTCCCAAGAAGCAGCTCGAGTATCTCCGCCGTCTTTTGCGCGTCCGCCTCGCAGACCCGTATAAGGCGTCTTGTCGCTGGATTCATCGTGGTCTTTGACATCATCTGCGGTTCGTTCTCGCCAAGTCCCTTGGAGCGCATTATGCCGTACCTTTGATTCTTACCATCAAGCTCTGCGGTAATTTTATTCTTCTCTTCTTCGTTGTAGGCAAAATACGAGTCGTTCTTCACGGTTATCTCGTACAGCGGCGATTCAGCAATGTAAACCTTGCCAAGCTTCAGAAGAGTCGGAAGAAGGGAGTAAAACAGGGTCAGAAGAAGAGTTCTGATTTGATACCCGTCCTCGTCGGCATCGGTGCATATTATGATCTTGCTCCATTTGAGATTGGATATGTCAAAGGAGGAATCGGCCTTACCGTTGCTTTTTATCTCTATTCCACAGCCGATGACTTTAAGAAGATCGGTAATTATCTCGCTTTTAAGAATCTGCGAATAGCTTGACTTAAGGCAGTTGAGCGTTTTCCCTCTCACCGGAATGATCGCCTGAAATTCCGCATTTCTTGCGAGCTTGCAGGAGGTCATGGCGCTGTCCCCTTCAACGATGTAAAGCTCTCGCTTTTCGGGGTCTCTTGAGCGGCAGCTTACGAACTTTTCCACTCTGTTGCTTATATCCGTGTTCCCCGCCAGTTTCTTTTTTATATCGAGCCTCGCATTTTCCGCCGCTTCGCGGCTGCGCCTGTTTATGAGGATAAGATCAGCCGCTTTTTCCGCGTTCAGTCGATCCTCGGCAAAAAATTCTTCGAGTCTGTTTTTAAAGAACTCGGTCATGGCGCTTGTTATAAAGCTGTTCGTTATCGCTTTTTTGGTTTGGTTGGCATAGCTTGTGTCCGTGGAAAAGCTGTTTGTCACAAGCATGAGACAGTCTTCAATGTCCGCAAAAGTGATCTTTGCCTCGTTTTTCTTGTATTTGTTGTTGTTTTTTAAATATTTGTCAAATGCGTATACAAACGCGGTCCTTGTCGCCCGATCGGGCGAACCGCCGTGCTCGAGCCAGCTTGAGTTATGGTAGTACTCAATAACGGCGCCGGTTTTTGAAAAGCTGAACGCCGCTTCAATCTTAAGTTTATACTCTTTAAGATCCTCTCTGTCCTTACCGGCGGTTTCGGTTTTAATAAAACGCGGTTCCATTATAAGAGCGTCTCCGCCAAGCTCGGTCAGTCGGTCGACTATTCCTTTTTCATAAAGGTATTCGCTTGTTTCAAAGCCGTTTGGCGTCTCATAGTTCAGAACAAATTTTATTCCGGCGTTGACTACCGCCTGACGCTTGAACACCTCGACAAAATAATCCTTTGGAATGTCGATTTCTTTAAACACGGTGAGATCAGGGCGCCACTTGACAATTGTACCGCGCTTTTTCTTTGCATTTCGGGGCAGGTCTAAGACAATAAGCTCTCCCTTGACGTTGCCCTTTTCAAAGCTGATCTCGGACACTCTCTTTTCATCGTAGGAGGTCACCTTCATATACTCGCTGCTGTACTGAGTTGCGCAGGCTCCAAGTCCGTTGGTGCCGAGCGAGTACTGATAAAACGCTCCTTCTTCGTTGTTTTTGTATTTTCCGCCTGCGTACATTTCGCAGTAGATGAGCTCCCAGTTATACCTGCCTTCCTTTTCGTTGTATCCGAGAGGCACGCCGCGTCCAAAATCCTCCACTTCGATGGAGTTGTCAAGGTAATAAGTGGTTATAATTACATTTCCGTACCCCTCGCGCGCCTCGTCCACGGCGTTGGCAAGAATTTCGAAAAAGGAATGCTCGCAGCCCACTATATCGTCCGAACCGAAAATGACCGCAGGCTTTTTTCTTACGCGGTCGGCTCCCTTGAGCTGAGTTATACTGTTGTTTCCGTAATCTTCAATTATAGTTGTTTTTTTAGCCATCTGATTTTTCCGTTTTTTTATTTTATCGACTTTGACTTGCCGAATATTTATAATTTTACGCTTTTATTTTTTTCTTTTTAGGGTATGTTTGAGCTCTTGTCTGACTTTTGACGTCACACACCCTCATATAATTATAAATACAAAATCCCCTTTTGTCAATCATTTTATTGTACAAAATCCGCCCACATACAAAGCACTGCCCCAAAAAGGCGCAAAACACCTTTTTAAGGCAGCAATAACATAGTATTGAGCAATCAGGAAAGAGGCTTGAGTTCTCCCCAATCTTCCTCGTCGCCGGAAATTATTTCATTTGTACTTACCGACACGTTATTATCTGTTGTCGTCCCGTTCTCATCATCTTTGTTATCTTTGTCACGGCAGGAAACCAAAGCAAAGGCAAGAAGCAAAATGAGAATAACAGCAAATATTTTTTTCATAATATCACCTTTTATCATTCCGCAAGTCAAAATCGTCAAGCGCAAAATAAGCGTCGGTTTAAAAGTTTTTCTTTTATTAATTGTACAATTGTACGCTCTTTTTATGTTATATCACATTTTATTTTGAAAAACAAGTACTTTCCAATCATTTTCGCCATCTTCGTCGACAAGGTCAAAACCGACGTTTGTCATTGCCAAGACAACGTCGCTGCATCTGCCTTCAATAATGCCGGAGCAGACGATCTTCGCTCCCTTTTTAAGATAGTTTGATACGTTGTTTGACATTCTTATAAGTATATCCGAAACGATATTTGCCATGGCAAAATCATATTTTCCGTGCGAAAGGTCGACATTTGAGAGCAGGTCGGACACGTCGCAATCAAACGATGTGACGCCGTTTACTCTTGCGTTTTCCTTTGCTACCCTTATTGCCACAGGGTCAATGTCATAAGCGTTTGCAAAAGAGGCTCCGAGCTTTACGGCAAACAAGGAAAGTATGCCGCTTCCCGTACCAATATCAAGCACCCTGTCCCCTTTTTTCATATGCTTTTCAAGCATTGCGGCGCAAAGTCTTGTCGTCTCGTGTGTGCCTGTTCCGAAAGCCATACCCGGGTCCATTTTTATAGTGATCTCGCCGTCATTTGGAGTATACTCCTGCCATGCCGGGACTACCACAAGGCTTTTACCTATATGAATCGGCTTGTAGTACTCCCGCCACGCATTTGCCCAATCCTGCTCGTCAACGCCCTCAAGTGTGATAAAGTAACCGCACACGCCGAGATATGTAAGCCTTTCTTTGATATAAGCCACATAATCGGTATAGGATTTTTCCTCCGGCACGAAAATGCTTACGCTTGATATGCTTTTGTCGGCATTAAGTATACTGTCGTCAATAAGCTCACCGTATAAGGGCATGAGATTTTCCTCGATATCACTATAATCCTCTATCATAAGGCCATTATCAAGCATACACATAACTGCCGATACCGTTTCAAGATCCTCTCTTTTACAGCGAACCTTTATCTGCGTCCATTCCATAAACCTTAATCAGACTTTCCCTTACTTTTTCTTTTTGCGTTTTTTATCGTCTTCAAGACCTTCAAGTTGTCTGAGCAGTTCCTTTTGATCCTCCGTAAGATTTCTCGGAGTCTGCACGGAAACGGTAAATATTATATCCCCGTACTGTCTGCCCCTGACCTGTTTCACACCCTTTCCCTTCAGGGTAAATGAGGTCCCGGTCTGAGTCCCCTCGGGTATATCGAACTTTACACTCTTGTCAAGAGTGGGAATATCTATCTGCGCTCCCAAGGCCGCCTGTGAAAAAGTGATGGGAATGCTGCAATACAGGTTCAAACCGTCTCTTTCAAAAATCCTGTGCCTTGCCACAGAAATATATATTATAAGATCTCCCGCCGGTCCGCCGTTTCTTCCCTCGTTGCCCTGACCCGAAAGAAACACCTTTTGGCCGTCGTCAATACCGGCGGGGATACTGACTTCGATCTTCTTGCGCAGTCTGACTGCACCTTTGCCGTTGCAATTTGTGCACGGTTTTTTGATTATACGCCCGCTTCCGTGACAGTAATCACAAGCCTTTGTGGTCTGCATCATACCGAGCATTGTACGCTGTGTTACCCTTACCTGACCGCTTCCCTTACAGTTTGGACAAACCTCGGGGGAGGTGCCTTTGGCCGCGCCGGTGCCCGCGCATTCCGAACACTTTTCTATCCTGTTATATTCGATATTTTTTTTGCAGCCGAAAACCGCTTCTTCAAATGTCAGATTGACCCTGACGCTGAGATCATCTCCGGCAATCGGCCCGTTTCTGCGAGTCTGAGTGCCGCCGAAACCGCCGAAAAACGAGGAAAAAATGTCTCCGAAATCGGAAAAGCCTCCTGCAAAATCGCCGTACTCGGCGCCGGCTCCCGCGCTCATGTTGGGATCGACGCCCGCGAACCCGAACTGATCGTATTTGGCCTTTTTATCAGCGTCGGAAAGCACAGAGTAAGCCTCGTTGACCTCTTTGAACTTCACTTCCGCCTCTTTGTCATTCGGATTCATATCCGGATGATATTTTTTTGCAAGCGTTCGGTACGCCTTTTTGATATCACTGTCCGAGGCGTTCTTGGGCACTCCCAATACCTCGTAATAATCGCGTTTTTGCTCCGCCATGATATTTTATAACCTTTTCCCGGCTTCTTTTCGCCGCGCCGCGTCAAACTGCGCCGCTTATGCAATAATATGATATGCCGCACATAAGATGCAGTGAAGCCTTATTCCTTTCTCACTTCTTTTCGGACCTCGCCCGGCACATAAGCTATATGCCTCAAAACGCTTATTGCACATGCAGAAGGTTGACTTGCGTGGGTCAAACGATCCTAATTAAAGCAAACTCCGGGGGCTGCCCGCGCATAAGGCGCGGCAGCCCCGTAAATTCTGTGACTTTGTTAAAGCGAGGAACATATCCTGCCTTAATAATATCAGCCGTTTGTTTTATCCTCGAAATCGGCGTCGTAATAGCCGTTTGAATCCGAGCCGTTTCCCGTGTTTTGATTGTTGTTCGAGTTGTAATTGTTACTGTCGTTGCCCGACTGAGAGGCTCCGCTTGATTGATACATCTTTTCGGATATCTTGTAGAAGGTCTTTTCAAGCGCCTCGGTATCCGCCTTGATAGCCTCGGTGTTATTGCCTTTCATTGTCTCCTTAAGCTTATCTATAGCCGCAGTCACGTCCGCTTTGTCGGAAGCGTCGACCTTATCTCCGAGGTCCTCAAGAGTCTTTTCCATTTGGAAAATCATACTGTCGGCGCGGTTCTTTACCTCGACCGCCTCCTTGATTTTCTTATCCTCTTCGGCATACTTTTCGGCGTCCTTCACCGCGCGATCGATATCCTCTTTGGACATGTTGGTGGAAGACGTGATCGTTATGTGCTGCTCTCTGCCCGTTCCTTTATCGGTCGCGGATACGTTGACTATGCCGTTTGCGTCGATATCGAAGGTAACTTCTATCTGAGGAACTCCTCTGGGAGCGGGAGCGATTCCGTCAAGTATGAATCTGCCGAGAGTGGTATTTCCGTTTGCCATTTCACGCTCGCCCTGCAGGACGTGTATTTCAACGGAAGTCTGACCGTTTGCCGCGGTTGAGTATATTTGGCTCTTCTTTGTAGGAATTGTGGTATTTCTCTCAATTATCTTGCTGAATACCCCGCCCAAGGTTTCAATGCCAAGCGAAAGAGGTGTTACGTCAAGAAGAAGCAGATCTTTGACGTCGCCGCCGAGCACGCCCGCCTGAACCGCGGCTCCCACAGCCACGCACTCGTCGGGGTTAATGCCCTTGAAGGGCTCTTTCCCCATAAAGCTCTTTACGGCGTTTTGTACGGCGGGAATTCTCGTCGAACCGCCTACTAACAGCACCTTGCCTATTTGCGAGACGGAAAGACCCGCGTCGCTCATGACCTGTCTAACGGGGCCCATGGTGGCGTCCACAAGGTCTTTTGTCAGAGCGTCGAATTTCGCCCTTGTAAGGGTCGCTTCAAAGTGCTTCGGTCCCGTGGCGTCGGCAGTGATAAAGGGAAGACTTATTTGAGTGGAATTCATTCCTGAAAGCTCAATCTTGGCTTTCTCGGCCGCCTCCTTGAGTCTTTGGTGAGAAGTCTTATCTTTGCGCAGATCGATTCCCGCATTTTCCTTCATAAACTCCTCGGCTATCCAGTCGATTATTCTCTTATCAAAGTCGTCGCCCCCAAGACGGTTGTTGCCCGCGGTAGCCAACACCTCAAAAACTCCGTCTGAAATCTCAAGAAGAGAAACGTCAAAGGTACCGCCTCCAAGGTCGAACACCATTATCTTCTGATCGACCTCCTTATCCATACCGTAAGCGAGCGCCGCCGCGGTAGGTTCGTTGATAATTCTCAAAACGTCCAGTCCTGCGATTTTTCCGGCGTCCTTTGTCGCCTGTCTCTGCGCGTCTGTGAAATAAGCCGGAACTGTTATGACCGCCTGAGTAACCGGGCTTCCCAAATACGCCTCGGCGTCTGATTTGAGCTTTGAAAGAATCATCGCCGAAATTTCCTGGGGCGTGTAATTCTTATCGTCGATCCTCACCTTGTAATTTGTGCCCATTTCTCTCTTTATAGAAATGACCGTTCTGTCGGGATTAGTTATCGCCTGTCTTTTTGCAACCTGTCCCACCATACGCTCGCCGTTTTTTGCAAAACCGACGACCGAAGGCGTGGTTCTCGCCCCTTCGGGATTAGGGATGACTACGGGCTCTCCGCCCTCAAATACCGCTACGCAGCTGTTTGTTGTACCAAGGTCTATACCTATTATTTTGCTCATGATTTTTTCCTCCGATCAGTATGATTAATTCTATTAATTTTAATGTTTTTTTATGCTGTTTTTCAGTTTGCAACTTTAACCATTGCAAATCTTATAACCTTGTCGCCTCGGATATACCCTTTTTGAAAAACCTCGACTATTTCGTTTTCCCCGTACGCCTCGTCCTCTATGTGCATAACGGCGTTATGCATATTAGGATCAAACACCTTTGTCTCTATCTCGGTGATTCCCATTTTTTCAAAGGCCGAATTCAGTTGGGTCAGAGTCATCTTGACCCCATCGACAACGCTTGCGCCGTCGCTGAATTTAAGTGCGCGTTCGAGATTATCGGCAACCGGGAGTATCAGGCCGACCGCGTCGGAATATGCATCGGTGTATATTCCCTCTTTTTCCTTTTGAGAACGCTTTCTGAAATTGTCATATTCGGCGGCGAGCCTCATGTACTTATCCGAAAGCTCCTTGTTTTCCTTTTCAAGGCCCGCAACCTTTTCACAAAGCTCGGCGTTCTCTTTTTTAAGTCTCTTTTCTTCCTTTTTCTTTTTTGAATTATCCTTTTCCTCTTCACTCTCCGAAACGCTTTGAGCTTCCGCTTCGCTTTGCGGCGACGCGCTCTCTTCTTCGGCGGGCTGATTCATGTTTGAATTCTTTTCTTCCGGCATTATAGCTAATTACCTCCATGATCCTCTTTCTTTTTTCCCTCAGGCAGTGAACGCCTGTTTTCTATCATATCGGCAACACTCTGTGAAAGTTGTTCGACCGTTGATATCACCTTTGAATAATCCATTCTGCAAGGCCCCACGACTCCGATTGCGCCGATGGGCTTTCCGCCCACCGTTATGGTTTTAAAAATTATCGTCGATTCTCCCGACGCATCCGCCGAGTTTTCCGAACCTATATATACATGCACTCCCTCTGTATCGGAATTTTCAACAAGCTTCAGAATTCCTTCTCTGCTTGAGAGCATTTCAAGCATGGAACGCAGCTTTTCGACCGACGTGTATTCCGGGTATTCCAAAAAACGGTCGACCCCTTCGACCCTCATGTCGGAAGTCTCGCCCTCGCTCAAAGCTTCGTAAACATTTTTTAAAAGGAGAGAGGCAAGAGAGCCGTACGCTCCGAGGGCATTTTCAAATTCCATTATCTGAGCATACGTCAAAATGTCGGGCATTACATTCACAAGGTAAGTGTTAAGCGCCTTTTGTATAAAGGCCATCGCCTGCTCGTCTATCGGAAGCTCGGTGATTATATGCTTTGTCTTGATATTAGCCTCATTTATGAGCATAACCATCATAAAGGAGTTTTTATCAAGGAACATCAGATTATACCGTTTGACCGTTTCTTTTCCTCTGAATGACTTTACAGAAATTGCGGGATAATGCGTCAGAGAGGAAATGAGCTTGCCCGCGTCGTCGATTATCTTGTCCAAACGGGAGGTACGCTCCTTAAGCATTTCGCTGAGCCCTTTCACCTCCATGGATGTGACGTTATAATCCTGCATGAGCATATCCACATAAAACCTGTATCCTTTTTCGGAAGGAACACGGCCGGCGGAGGTGTGAGGCTGTATCAGATACCCCATTTCGGTAAGCTCCGCCAGCTCATTTCTGATGGTGGCAGACGAGAGCGCGATCTGCCGATTCTGAGACAGCAGCTTTGAACCGACGGGCTCGCCCGCCGAAATGTGCTCGTCTATTACAGCTTTAAGAATCTTTTTCTTTCTCTCGCTCAACTGTGACATTGTGCTATATCTCCGTTTGGTCAACCTTTTATATCGCGTTTAGCAACATTTTCATCGGAGTGCTAAATTTGTTGTTCTAAATATACCATCCTTTTGTGACAAAATGATGACTATTAAATGAACTTTTTGTTAATATTAGCACACGCGCCACAAGGAGTGCTAAAATTCGATATATTTTTTCCTTTATTGTAAATGCAAAGCTATAAAATCCTGCCCGCAATCCGTATAAATAGCAAAGCTTTCGGCGCTTTGCCGAATTGCGGCATTTTCATTTTATTGTTTTTGCAAAATCGCGTATACCCATACTCTTTGTCATGCCGAACCGATAAGACAAACAGGAATAATATTTCTTAGTTTAGTATAATATAATTTTAATATGGGAATTGTCGTTTTTTTCACCTTATTTTCGACAATTTACAAGAGTGAAACGAAATGTTTGGTAAACCTTCTTGATTTATTCATAAATACATGATATAATTCAAAGCATGATTTTAAAACATCTATATTATGATTATGCGTTGTTGACAAAATTACACGGCAAATCTCCGTGATACAGCCGAAAGGAGAATAAATCACATGAACAGCACAAAACCGCCAAAGAAAAAGATGAAGCTTTGGTGCAAGATACTCATAACGGTCGTTTCTGTTATTCTTGCGCTCGCTCTCATCGCAGGCGTCTCGATTTTCGCCCTGATAAGTCACTATTACAATAAATTAAATTATGTTCCGACAGATGAAGACAATGAAATCATTGATATCGTCGACGAAACAGATGATTGGAGCCAGCAGTATCCCAATGTGACCGGCACCGGAACGACGGACCCTTCGCTCCCTCCGATAGATCCCACGCCGCCCGATCAGCAGAAGGAAATCGAAGACAACATAGACGACAATACAAATCACGAATACGTAGTCGATTTTGACGAGGACGTGACAAACATACTGCTTGTCGGGACCGACGGACGCACGGTGACCGCGCGCGGGCGTTCTGACTCGATGATTGTTCTTTCCATCAATAGAAAAACAAAGCAAATCGTCATGACCTCCCTAATGAGAGATATTTACCTGCACATTCCCACAATCGACACATACAACCGTATAAACGCCTCCTATTCCTCGGGCGGCATCTCGCTTTTGCTGGACACCATCGAGGAAAACTTCAAGCTTCACATCGACAAATATGTGAGGATTAATTTCTTCGGATTTGAAAATGTTATAAACAAGCTCGGCGGAGTGGATATCACGCTTACACAAGCAGAAATCAATTTTGTCGGACTACAAGGAAGCGCGCAGCCCGGCGTAGTGCATCTCAACGGCGCTCAGACTTTGAGATACTGCCGCTGCCGTTATGTGCCAAAGGGCAATCTCGGAGCAGACTTTGCGCGTACCGCGCGCCAGCGTGAGGTTCTGACGCTCCTTTCCGAAAAGCTCAAAAAAATGAGCTTTTCGACAGTAAACGACCTTCTTAACGAGTTTTTGCCGCAAGTCGCCACAAACTTAACGCAAAGCGAGATCACCGCAATGCTCTTCAACTTTCCGACATACTCAAAGTATGATATCAAATCCTACAATCTGCCCGTCAGCGGCTCTTGGAAATACGCACGGATCCGCGGCATGAGCGTGCTCAGCGTAGATTTTGAGAAGAACATCAAGGCTCTTGAAAATTATATCAACGGAGTAGTCGAATGAACCTGTATTTGCATTCCGTGCGCGCATTTAACATTTAAATTGAGCAAAAAACTTTTACCATACCACATAAATCATCGACAAGGGGCTGTAAAAAAACAGGCCAAAAAAATCCGAGGTTCACTGAAGGAAGTGAATCTCGGATGTTTTTTAATTA
>CANPZU010000025.1 GCA_947588825.1 uncultured Clostridia bacterium | reverse complement strand
CCCCCCTTCCTTTGCTTCTATTATACCATATCTCGCTAAAAAAACAAAGCCCTTTTTAGGACTTTGTCTTCAATCTGGTGTCCCCTTCGGGGACATGATATGTGCCTGCGGCACATAGGGCAAACATCGCATCATTGCGACCGAAGGGAGCAACATCATTCCACCGACAGGTGGAACGTCATATCGCCTCAGGCGATACATCATCGTTAAGGTTTACAACTTCCGCATCTACGCCGTAGGAGTTCAAGTCTATGCGCCAAATTGCCGGGAAATCTTTTTCATCGTGGTTAGACATGTCGGAGCGGACTTCATATCGTTCGCTCCGACTTTTTGCGGTTTGCGCCCGCGGCGCATACGAATATATACAACGCCTCTCTGGATCAAAGGTTCAGGGAGGCGTTTTTTAGGACTATTTCTTTGTTTACTGTGGTGCAGAAATTAAACAACAGAGCTAACTTATTTACTTTTATCCACTGCATTTGTAGTGAAAATTCTTATGATCACCCCATTATGCCTCTCTTAAGCTCTTATAAATTTCCTCTGTAAAAATACCCAACACCTGCTTCTTGACGTCATCATTGCTGAGCAGCATGGAGAAGAAATCCTGATTCTGCGAAAGACCCTCAATCAGCGCATCGTCGATGTCGTCAAAATAAGAAAACTCAAAGTCCTTGACCGTGTTGTTTTTCGCGCTGGTTTTCAGCTTATCGGACTTCAGTAGGATGTCACGGATCTGAAGCATCGCCTTGACCGCTACATCGTTATCATAGCTCTTTCCCATACGGCTGTTGATTTCGGCTATGATTTCCGATAGCCGTTCTTCTTTTGCCGGTGTCAGGCCAAAGTTCTCCGCAGTCGGGAGCTTGACGACTGGCTGTGCCACAAGGTCGGACTTGATATGCTCGTCTGCTTTCTTCTGCACGAAGTTGGTCGCCTTGATTTTGCCATCGAGATTGTATCCTCCGCCGGGGTGTTTGATATTGATGTACGCCATCAGGTAAGTCATAAAATGATATTTCTTATGTAGTTCCACATCTTCAAAGCAGGAAACTTGAAGCAGGAACTCATAAAAACGAATGAAATGACGCATAAGAGCAACGATCTCGTGCTGTTTCAAGAGGTCATAAACCTCAATCCTGTTCTTTGCATGCTTGAAATAGAACGTGAGTTTCTGCTTGTCCCGATAATCGATTTTCTCTTTATAGAGCAGAGCATTTGCCTTTTCAATGTCGTCCGGGTCAAGAAACGTATATGCGTCAATTTTGGCCTCAAGATCGTAAATTGCCGTAGGTGTTACGGAATTGGACAGCAATGTGGTGGTGTAATACGGCGCGAAGGCGTCCGTAATATCCTCGTAACTGTTTACAAAGTCCAACACAAAGGTTTTCTTTTCAAAGGGCGGGCAGATTCGATTGAGCCGGGAAAGCGTTTGTACCGCCGAAACGCCTTTCAACTTTTTCAAAACATACATGGCGCAGAGCTTTGGCTGGTCGAATCCCGTCTGATATTTATTTGCTACCAGAAGCACTTGGTAATCGTCCTTGTCAAATTCCTTTGCAAGTCGATCCTCCGCAAAGCCGTTCATGGACGCCTCGGTGTATTCCGTATCGTCGTCGGGCAGTTTCACCTTGCCGGAAAAGGCCACAAGCGCCTTGATGTCCGTATAACCCTTTTTCTTCGTGTAATCCTCGAAAGCCTGACGATACTTGACCGCACCCTGACGGGAGGCGGTTACGACCATCGCTTTTGCCATGCCGCCAAGTTCCGGCATGACGGACGTGCGAAAATGCTCTACGATCACCTCTACCCGCTGGGAAATGTTCGTTTCGTGCAACTCCACAAAGCGGGCAATTTGCCGCTTGGCATCCGCCGTCTTACAGCGGGGATCCTCCTCAATTTCCTTGTTGATTTGATAGAATGTCTGATAGGTGGTGTAGTTTTGGAGTACATCAAGGATAAAGCCTTCCTCAATAGCCTGCTTCATGGAATACACATGAAACGCTTCGCGCTGTCCCTTTGCATTCAGACGCCCAAAAAGATGTATCGTCGTGGGCTTTGGGGTGGCGGTGAAAGCGAAAATTGACACGTTGGTCTGCTTGCCGTTGCGCGCGATCTCCTCGGTAATCATATCCTCCACATCGCTATATTCCTGTTCCCCGGCACCTAAGGATTGCGTCACGGCCGCCATATCCTTGCCCGCCGTGGAGGAATGCGCTTCGTCGATGATGACGGCAAACCGCTTATTTTTCAGTCCCTTTACGCTGTCCACGATATAGGGGAACTTCTGTATCGTGGTGGCGATGATCTTTGTGTTGCCATTCAGCGCAATAGCGAGGTCGGCGGAATTGCACTTGTCGTCCATAACACGAATAAGCCCCGCCTTATGTTCCAGCCCCAAAATTGCTTTCTGGAGCTGACGATCCACCACCACGCGGTCAGTGACGATTACCACGTTGTCAAAGATGATCTTGTCCTCCGCGTCGTGGAGCGAGGTCAGCCGATGAGCCAGCCATGCGATAGAATTGGTTTTGCCGGAGCCCGCGCTGTGCTGGATGAGATAATTCTGCGCGGTACGGTTCTCCCGAACATCCGCCAGAAGTTTGCGGATCACGTCGAGCTGATGGTAGCGCGGGAAGATGATATTTTCCGTTTTTTTGATTTTGCCTGTCAGCTCGTCCTCTTTTTCCTTTGTCTCGATGAAAACAAACTTTCCGAGAAGGTCGAGAACGGTATCCTTTTTCAGAATGTCTTCCCACACATAGGAGACGCTGTACTTGTCCGCAAAGGTCGGGTTGCCCGCCCCGGCGTTCACACCCTCACCATTGCCCATGTTGAATGGCAGGAAGAAGGTGGCGTCGCCCGCCAGCTTTGTGGTCATGTAGACCTGTTCCAGATCCATTGCGAAATTCACAAGGCAACCGGCTTTGAACAGGAACAACCGGGTCTTCGGGTCGCGCTCGGTGCGGTACTGGTAGATGGCATCCTGATAGGACTGCCCGGCGGCGTTGCACTTGAGTTCAAAAGACATGATGGCAAGCCCGTTCAGGAAGATCACAAGGTCGATACGCTCTTTATCGCTCGCCCATACCTCCTCCATAACCGAAAACACGTTCTTTTCGTACTTTGACAGCAGCTCCTTGTTGAACGCGGTGGCGGGCTTCGTGTACATCAGCTCCAGCTTCATGTTGGAAAGCTCCACGCCGTGCCGCAGGATGTTCAACAGGCTGCCCCTCGCTTTTGTGGCTTCCGCGTTGATGAAGCTGACGAGGGTATCCTCCAGCTTGTCCTTATATATTTTCCGCAGGGCATCCATTGTCTCCGGCTGGGTTGCCCAGAGGAATTGGAACAACAGCTCCCGATCCATCGCAAAATGCCGGTCAAAATGTACAGCTTTGCGGATGGTATAGCCGTTGTCTTCGGAAAGGCGTTCCATGATGTAGTGCTGATATTCTTTTTCAGAGAGAATGTTATTCATGGCTTTCTTCCTTTACAACCAGTGATTTGATTCATTCGATCATTCCGTGCTTTCTAAAATAACCGTATATAATCGCGCAATATTCTGCACTTGCCATTTGCTGATACGCAGGCTGAATTTTATCGAGACTATCCAAAAAATCCTTTAGTGCCTTTGCGCTCTTTTGTACCTCAGCGACTTGATTCAAGTGGTTCTGCCGCTGCAACATAGCCTGCTGTTGAATGTAAGACTGATTGAACATTTCATAGAATGGATTCATGTTTACACTTCCTTCTTTCCTGTTACATACTCAAAGATGAGTGATTTTTTGTATTCTTCGATTGTGCTGATCTGTTCGCGCTTTTGGGCAATGATTTCATCAATCTGGGCACATTTGGCATCAAGGAAATCGGCAATCGCACGTTGTTCATTTTCTGGAGGGATAGGAATAGGTAACTGAATGAAGTTAGCCCATCTCATGGCCTGTCCATCCCTAACAAGATTGGATGTACTGCTCAGTGCATCAATATAGGCGGGCGACTTAAAAAACCAGCGATAATATCTCGGCTCGAAAATAGTCTCCTTGGGGATAAGCATTACATAAGCTGAACTGATGCTTCCTGTCCGTGTACTGTATTCCAATCCTCCCTGAAAACTTCTCATGTGAATAACAAAATCTCCGGCACAGACTTTTTTCAAAATATCGAAATCTTTTTGGACAGTTACTACTTTTGCACCGGTCAAATCCATATATTCCTCTTGGGATATGACTCCGTATTTTTGAGATGCCGTGAGCTGTTTTAAGTCTCTTGTAGCCCGATCCTGCCTTTGCACAAAATGATATTTTGGATTTTCTATCTTCCAGTTTATAGGAACTTTTCCAAGCCATTGTATCCCGCTGTCCTTCATCTCTGCATCGGAGTTCAACCCCTTTGTAACCGCCTCGGTGATGACGGAACGCTTGTACAGTTCAAGCGTGTCGATCTGCGCCTGAATGTCGGTGGTCAGCGCGTCAATTTCGGCGCATTTGGCGTCGAGGAAAGAAGCGATACGGTGCTGCTCAGATAGGGGCGGTTCAATCAAATGTAATTTTGAAAGTTCTCCGTAATTCAAGCCCTGCCTAACACCATTTCCCATATTATATAATACTTTTACGACATCGTAGGCGTACAATAAGTAGTAAAAATAATTTGAATTGATTTGCTTCTTTGGACGAATAGTAACATACGCCGATGTAATTATGCCCCGCTCTTTGACTAAGCCTGTCCTTAGACTCCTTTTATCATTTTGAAGGTCAGTCAGCCTAAGAACAATGTCACCCTTTGATACAATATTGTATCCATTAAAGTTTTCAGGGAGTAGCCCTTCAGATGTATTTATATCTTTTCGGACTATTCTACCATAGCTCAGAGAAAGCAAATTAGATTCGTCTCCAAAATAATTCCTTTGCTTATGTTCGATGAAATAGTAATATATTGGGTGAACATTCCACAACATAGGGATGCTCTTTATCCATTCAATCCCGCTGTCTTTCATTCCCCGCATCGTCCGTCACCTCCTTCAAACAGCTTTGCCACGCGCTCGGATACGGAAAGTTCCAGTTCCATAAACCGGGCTTCCAGTTCCTCGCTCGGTGTGGGCTGCTGATATTTGTAGAAATACCGCGTGAAAGGTATCTCCGCGCCGATCTTGATCACGGGCTTTTTCGCGGAGAGGTTTTCCTCGAAGAACGCCTTGGCGTCCGGGATGTGGGGCAGCACCTCGCGTGCCATGTAGGTGTTGATGTCCTCCTCGAATTTGACGATCTCTGTGTCCTTCGTCTCCTTGTCATAGATGATCTCACCCTTGCGGTCGCGCTGGATCTCCGCCTGCTTGTCCATCACAGAAAGTCCGTCCGCGATTTTTTCGATCAGCTTTTTGTCGGCAGTTGCTTGCGCCAGCGCCTTTGTCAAAACAGGCATGAAGGCGGCGAGAGAATAGAAAATTTCCTCCGATACGGCGGCCTCCAACGCGGCGACGATAGCATCATAAACCGGCTTGTTGTTTATGTAGCCCTCCAGCTTCTTTTGATCCTTGCCTGTCAGCTCCTCAGCATTTTCAAGCTCGTTTACCTTCGCCTCGTCATAAAGCGCCGACAAACTCCCTTTGGAGAGCATGGCAGTTATGCGCTCCTGCGTGATGGCATAGCTGCGCTGGAGGGGCTGCATCACCGTGTATTCGCGGTAGATGAACTCCTCGTTTTTATAAATTTTGCTGACCTCGGTTTCCTCAAAATTCGCGTATAGCTTGGTGATAGTTGAGCGATCCTCCGGGGAAATTTCGTTGCGCTTGTTGCCGAGCGCCTTGCGGAGCTTGTGAAATATTTGGCCGGCGTCGATGAGCTGTATCTTGCCTTTACGCTCCTGCCGCTTGTTTTTGGACAGCACCCATATGTAGGTGGCAATACCCGTGTTGTAGAAAAGGTCGGTGGGCAGGGCAATGATTGCTTCGATCAAGTCCTGCTCGAGCAGCCAACGGCGGATTTGACTCTCCCCCGACGCGGTGCCGCCGGTAAAGAGCGGGCTGCCGTTTTCGATGATGGCGCAGCGGCCGAGGGCGTCGTCCATTTTGTCAACGGCGGATTGCAGGAACAGCATCTGCATATCGCCGGAGGCGGGCAGCCCCGCGCCCCAGCGACCGTCAAAGCCCTTTTTATGCTCCGCGTTAACGGCGTCTTCCACGCCTTCGGGCGCATCTTTGCCGCCCCATGCCTGTCCAAACGGCGGATTTTCCAAGACGAACCGCATCTTCGTATTTCTGAAGCGGTCTGCTTTCATGGTGTCCTGATAGCAGATGTTCTCCGCATTCTGCCCCTTGATGAGCATTTCCGCAAGGCACATCGCATAAGATTCCGGATTAATCTCCTGACCGAACAGCCGCACGTCTGCGGTGGGATTGTAACGCTTGATGAAGTTGTACCCAGTGGAGAGCATACCGCCCGTGCCGCACGCCTGATCGAGTATGGTGATGACCTTGCCGTCGTCAAAGATGTCGTCGCAGCCCTCGGCAAGCAGAATATTAACCATGAGCTTGATGATGTCGCGCCCGGTGTAGTGGTCGCCGGCCTCGGCGTTTTCGGAGAATTTGCGAATCAGCTCCTCGAAAATATACCCCATCTTCACATTGTCAATGGTGCGCGGATCGAGATCGAGCTCCGAGAAGGCTTTGATCACGGAGAGCAGCCTATTGTTCTTGTCCATCTTGTCGATCTGCTTATAGAAATCAAGTCCACGCTCGTTGGAGGAGATGATCTCCTGCACGTTTGGGGAGAAGCCTTGAATGTAGCTTTTGAAGTTGGCGGCGAGATGATCGGTATCGTTCACCAGCTCCGCCAAGTCGTACCGGCTCGTGTTGTAAAACGGAAAGCCGGAGATTCGATACATCGCCTTTGCAGGAAAAGTAGGGTCCTTTTCATACTGCTCCACAACTGCCTTTTTCGTAGGAGCAAGGGCGCACTCGAAGCGCCGGATGATTGTCATGGGGATGATGACGTCCTTATATTTGTCGCTTTGATACGGCCCGCGCAGCTTGTTTGCGATAGACCATATGAAGTTTACTTCCGTGGTAACATCGACCGGGGAATCATCCCACATCGCGTCAATTATTTTTCTATCTGCCATAATTAGCCTCTTCTCCTTAATTTAATCTCAATAAACTATCCTGAAATACTTCAAATACTTCTTGAACCTGTCCTGCGCCGAAAGGCAGGTGTCGGTGAGGTAACCCTTCTCGCGCGGCCATTCTTTCAGCCCGCGGTAATAGAACAGCTTGATCTCGTCTTCGATGATGAAGGGGACGATGTCGTGCTTCAAGCACTCCTTGAACAGGATCAGCCGTCCGACGCGGCCGTTGCCGTCTTGGAAAGGGTGAATACGCTCAAACCGAACGTGAAAATCGAGGAGGTCGTCAAGCGTGACGGTTTCCTTGCCGTTGTAGTAGTCAAGCAGCCGCTTCATCTCGGCGGGCACGTCCTCCGGCAGCGTCGTTTCCATGCCGCCGACCTCATTGGGCAGTTTTTTGTAATCGCCCACGGCGAACCAATCCTTTTTAGCGTCTCCCGTGCCGGTTTTGAGCAGCAGGTGCAGATGCTTGATCCACTTCTCGCTTAACCGCAGCTTTGCGCTGTCGATAATCTCGTCAATACAGCGGAAATGGTTGGCCGTTTCGATAATATCGTCCACGCGGATGCTCTCGTCGGTGACGCCGACGGTACTGGTTTCAAAGATATAGCGGGTCTGGTCGTGGGTGAGGCGGTTGCCCTCGATGCGGTTGGAATTGTAGGTCAGTTCGATCTGGACTTTATGGTAGATCCCGCTGCGGATCTGTCCGTTCTTTTCCTCTTGCAGAACCGAAAGCAAGGTGCGCGCCGTTGCTCTTTTATTGCTCCGTTCGGGTTTCTCGGCATTTTCGGGGATATTCCAAGTCTTGCCGGTGAGGAACGCGCCGGGAACGCGGCCTGTCGCGCAGTAATTGCGAACGCTGCGCTCGGACACCTTCCAAAGCGCCGCGATTTCTTTTACGGATAAATAGTTCATACCGCACCTCCCATGCTACGCTTATAGTATATCATATTATCGGCAAAAAAGCAATAGGTAAATATGAAAATACATTGAATTGTTTGCCGTTAACGGCATGTGATTTTTTTAGATTTCAGAATGTTTCCCTTAAATTTAGGATGTTATTGAGGGAATATTCTCGCAAGGTATTGACATTTCCCTTAATTTATGATATAATTTAAGCGAAAAAACAGAGGTGAAGCAAATGAGAGCGTTTGACTACGCGGCAATCAAAAATCAAACATGGGATTCCGAAGTCCTCGGATTGATCGCCGCGATTTATAAGGAAGCCGGAAAGCAGGAGATATATCTGAAGCAGCGTCCGGCGGAACTTGAGAAGCTGGTGGAGATCGCCAAGATACAAAGCACCGAGGCTTCCAACGCAATCGAAGGGATCGTCACGACCAATACGCGCATTCGACAGTTGGTTGAGGAGAAAACCGCGCCGAGGAACCGGGACGAGCAGGAGATCGCCGGATACCGCGACGTCCTGAACCTGATTCATGAGAACTTTGATGTGATCCCGATCACGCAAAACTATATTCTCCAGCTTCATAAAATTCTGTATGGCCACTTGAACAATCCCATGGCGGGCAGAACGAAAAACGTACAAAATTATATCAGCGAGGCCCACCCCGACGGACACACGGAAATCCTGTTTACGCCGCTACCGCCCCATGAAACGTCGGAGGCGCTGGACAAAATCTGTGCGGAATACAACCGCGTGATCGGCAACGCGGAAGTCGAGCCGCTCCTTGCGATTCCTGTTTTCATTCACGACTTTCTCTGCATTCACCCCTTCAACGACGGAAACGGCAGAATGAGTCGATTGCTTACGACGCTGCTGCTCTATCAAAGCGGTTTCTATGTGGGAAAATATATTTCGCTGGAAGCGAAGATCGCAAAAAACAAAGATTTGTATTACGATGCGCTCGGCAAGACGCAAAGCGGTTGGCACGAGGGCAAGGAGGACGTCGTTCCGTTTATCAAATATCTGCTGGGAACGATCCTTGCCGCCTATAAGGACTTTGCAGAACGGTTTGCTTTGGTTGAAACAAAGTTGTCTGCGCTGGAAACAGTAAGACGGGCGGCGGAAAACAAGGTCGGGCGTTTTACAAAGCAGGACATTCGGGAACTGTGCCCTGCTCTCAGCGTGAGTTCCGTGGAGGGGGCGTTGCGCAAACTGGTTACCTCCGGTGAGCTGAAACGGGAAGGCAAGGGAAAAAGTACCTGTTATTACAGGGCGAACTGAATATCGGTCGGCAGAAAGAGTATCGATCATGTGTTCCGTATTTCTTTGTTTACAGCGGCGCAGATTTTGACGGGTGGCGGTTTGACTTCTCGTAAATTCAGTGATAGAATGTTGAAAACAAAAGATTTTTTGGACGACGAAACGACTTAGGAAGCTTTTCCTGACCACATTTTATCCCACAGACTGCTCCGGAGGGAGCGGAGACATCGGAAACAAGAGCGCCGACCATCGTTTTCCGAGCGGAAAAGGTCGGAAAACGCCTGAAAGGGTAGGAAAAATATACCAACCGCTATTTGGGACCAGGAGGCACGGAGTTCAAGTCTCCCCACTCCGACCACAATAAGGATCACGATTCCGATATAAGAGTATATTAAAATTGTGGTTCTTTCTTTTTTGCAATGCATTATGTAAGGAAGTGACAAACATATGATAAAAGAAGTTTTAGTAGACAATGCTTTTACGAAAGAAAGACAGCCGGATAATTCGGATGTTATAATAATAGATCCGTATACCGGCTGCCAACTGCAATGTCCGTACTGTTTTCAGATGAATGATTCAGAATGGGGTAAAAATATATTTGTAAATATAAATATCGCTGATCGGGTAAAGCAACAGTTGGGCGATATCGATGACGATATCTATATCGGAAGTAAATGCGACCCGTATATGCAGCTGGAAAAGACATACCGTCTTACGCAGCAATGTTTGGAAGTCCTCAGCAAGTGCAAAAACCACGTGTATATCACAACAAAAGCGGATAATGAACTCATTCTCAAGGATGTGCCTTTATTGAAATCATTTTTTACACCGCCCACTGTACTGATGGGACTGTCAAACATCAATCAGGTTCATAAAGGCATGGATAACATAAACATACATGTGGCAAATGAGCTGAAAGCAAACGGCATCGATGTTTGGTGCTTTATTACGCCGATTCTTCCGTATATTATGAATATAGACGGTATGATTGAGGGATTAGAGCGGTCCGTTCCGATTTACTTTGATAAACTTAGAGTAATGACCGGCGGTAATCAAGACAAAAAATTACTCAGGTGGATTGACGAAAAATTCCCGCAATATCACAATGCGTATTTAAAAATATTATATGAAGCGGATCTTTCTTATTATCAAAATCTCTATTCAAAATACAAAGCTGATTCCCGTTTTACTTTTTTGACAGACGAATGGGGAACATAGTGATTAACCCTTTGAGGTTTGCGCACCTACAGCGTTGGAAGTAATCAGAATAAGTGAAAACAGATTACTCCCTCACTAATAGGAGAAATAAGGCATAAAAGCGGAACTGTTTTTAAAAAAAATATTTCGGAGGTGGAATTGGTGGATAATATTGAAGATGTAAAACTGCTAAACTCCGAGGAAGCGTTTAACCGCGAGCTGTCGTTGGAACGCGAAAACGATTTTGAGATACTGCTTGAAAAGGACGAGAATCCGCAGGGTCTTACACCGATGTGAATGCGGATAATAATGTTGACAATGCACCATTGCTATGTTAAACTTGTTTTATCATCAGATTAAATGTCACTTGACAGAAAGGATTTTTGCCATGTTCATCTGCCCGAAATGTCACAATTCAATAACCTTGCCGGTCTGTTCCTGCGGATATTCTGTGCCGAATTTTAACGGGATTTGGCAGCTTTCTGACGCGCCGGACACGGTCAAGACCGGTGACGGAGACCTGTACATCGGCTATGAAGAGATCGGCGAGGCGTATTCCGGAAACAGAAAATACATCATCGAAGAAGCGGACAGCTTGACCGCGGGGGAGATCGCCGAGCTCTGCGGAAAAGGCGTTTTTCTTGATTTGGCTTGCGGCGACGGCTGCCTGACTTTGCCATGCGCAAAAAGCGGTATTAAAATCATCGCTGGAGATATTTCAAATAAAATGCTCGAAATTCTTAAAGAAAGAGCCGATCATCTCAATATTTCTCTTGACAATGTGACGCTTTGCAGAATTAACGCGTTGAATATTCCGCTTGCTGACGAAAGCGTTGATACCGTCGTCGCAAACAGTGTTTTGCATTTGATTTCAAACCCGCAAAAGGTGCTTGATGAGATACGCCGAGTGCTCAAAACGGGTGGGGCATTTGTATGTCTTGACGACGCTCCGGGCGGGCAAGATGATGAGGCTGAGGATAATTTTCTGTATTTTGAAATAGTTAATAATCTTTATAATAAGTATTGGGAGCTTCTTGGGCGGAAGGGCATATATCCAAAAAAATACAGCTGGAGATTTGACCGTGAGGCCGCGTGCGGTAAGCTGTTTGCAAGCCGAGAAACGCGGGTGATACGGCATTGGGGAAGATATGAAACAAAGTTGTCGGACGGCTTTTTGCCGCGTTTTTTATGCCGCGGATTTTCCGATCAGACGGATGTGCCGAAAGAGGCCCACGAGGCCGTGACAGAGCTTCTTATGAAGGATTTTCGCGGGCGATATGGTGAGGATTTTGACTCCTTGGCGTATATCGGCCGGTACAGCGATATTTTGATAACGGTTTATCGAAAGTGAGCGCAAACCTGCCTACAATCGTCTGGTATTTTCACTCTCTACTTTTGATGATTCAGATGATGTTCAACACTACAATTAACAATCACATACGAAGTGAGATTACGTTTATATCAAAATTTCCGTCTGTTTTTTTGTCTTTTGACAGGATATAGGAAAGGTGAACAAAGTCGTCTGTTTTTGAAAACAAGCAATTACTAAATGACGAGGTGCGAAAATGAAAATAATGACCGGTATTTTCGCGTTTGTGATTTTCGCCTGTATTGGCAGCTTTATCGGCGTTTGCTATGATCGGATACCAAAGGGAGAAAAGGTATGGAAGGGGCGTTCACATTGCGACGTTTGCGGTCGAACGCTTGGCGTACGGGAGCTGATTCCCATAATCAGTTTTATTTGCCTTAAAGGTCGGTGCCGCAAATGCAAAGGGAAAATATCGATTGCAAGTACTTTAATCGAAATCTTCACGGCGGTGATCGGTACCCTTGCGGTAATTGTCTACGGTCCGACGGTACAGGGAATTGTATTCGGTTTTGCGGCTTGTATTCTTTTTGAAATCGCTCTCCTTGACCAAAAGACATTGGATATTTCTGACACGGCGTGTCTCCTTGTTGCCCTTTGCGGCGCGGTCCTTACGGTTGTAAATGGGAGCTATATTTCGTCGCTTATCGGCATGGTCTGTGTCAGTCTGCCGTTTCTTGTCATCACGCTGTTTGGCGGAATGGGGATGGGCGACGTTAAGCTTATGTGTGCGGTTGGTATTCTGCTTGGGTGGCAGCAAACGCTTCTTGCCGCTTTTTTCGGTGTCGTTATAGGAGGCGCAGCGGCTTTGATTTTAAAAATAAGCAACAAGAAGGGCCGGAAAAGCGAAATTCCATTCGGTCCGTATCTGTGCGTCGGCACATACCTGTCGATGCTGATCGGCCCACAATGTATCGCTGTGTATCTGTCTCTGCTTTAATTAGATAAGGTAAGGAAAATATCAATATATGAATAAAACCGCGAATATTTTGTCCCGCAAGGGCTTTACGCTCGGCGCTTTGTCGTATCGCCGAGCTTGCAATCAAGAGACGACGTTGAAAGCGTGATAATCACCGCCGCAACGGTTGACAAAAAGGAACCGCCAACACTGATATTAAAGGAAAATAAAATTTTGGCATCTTCATAAAAAACAAGCCGCAGCATGCTGCCGCCGGCTTGTCGGAAAGTAATATCCACATACCATGAAGGCGCGGTTTTATCGACTGCGCCTTAACTTTTCACCCGCACATTTTTTCCGTGCGGGATTTTGCTTTAATCACCAATTTCACATACTTAATGCGCTTAGTTGAATTTCACTTTAATACAATGCATTTCTTTGTTAAAAAATCAATTTAAAACCTCATCCCTTATTTCTTTGGCTATGTTAATATCCGTTGTACCCGTATTAAAGTCCTCGTAACGCGGCGAGTCCTCAATCGGAGCTATATAATCCATCCAAGTTACGGGTTCATTTGAACAAATCGCGCCGGTATAACCTTTTCCTTCCTCAAGGGGCAATGCGTCCTGAAAGATTCTTAACTCATATTCAACGCCCTCTTTATAATTTAGAAGATAGTCACCATCATCTATTTCCATGCCGATAATCTCACCGCTTAAATCTCTTTGAAATTTTGCTCCAAATGATTCATACATATCCAGGCAATCATCCTCGTTTATAGGCAAAATATAGCAGTCCTGTGTTATCTCCACAATAGAACCGACTTTGACGTCATAATTGTTGAAGGTTTCACTAATTGACGTGACTTTGCATTTTGAAACAGCTTTACCTGAAACATAAATATCCCCATTATGATTATCAATAGTAACATAGAATTTCGTGTCAATACATTCAACAGAAGCAAGCGCGCCTATAGAAGAGCTTTCTTTTTTGAATTCATCCAGTGACTGGTAAATTATTCTGTCCGCCGCACCAACGTAGGATTTGGGCATTTGCAGTATTAAATCGTAACTAAAATCACTTTCGGCATTTTGTTTGTCTTCGGTTCCTGTTACATTCGAAATCGGAATAAAAGCGGGAATAATTAACGCTGCCGATAGTATTATACAAAAGCATGCCGCAGCAAGCGCCGCCTTAAACCATAAGGTTTTATGCTTTTTTTGCCGTATTACAGCAAATTCTGCGATATGTCTGTCATTTATATTACCAATGGCATTCATGAGTTTTTCAGCTTTCATACAATTACTCCCCGTTTCTCAAGAAATATTTTCAGTTCTGCTTTGATTCGGGACAGCCGTGTTCTGACAGTCCCTTCCCTAAGTCCCGACGCTTTCGCAATATCCGTATAAGAGTCCATATACCAAAAACGTCTTACAAAAATCATTCGGTTGAGCGCTGACAGTGAATCCAAAAACTCGTCTATGTATGATGCGAGTTCGGTTTTAGTATGTTCATCTTGAAAACTGTCCTGCCCCGATACGTAGTTTTCGAGTTCATCAATACACAAGTAATAATTGCTTTTTCGTTTCTTTGCGTTTTTCTTCTTATATAGGTTGATTGAAACATTGCGAACTATTCGGCATACGAAAGCAAGCAAAGGATTTGGCTTTTCAGGCGGAACTACATTCCATACGGCAAGGTATGAATCATTAACGCATTCTTCGGCGTCCGTGTAATTGTTTAGCACATTCATTGACACTTTCATACAGACTGAGCCGTATTTTTTTGACAGTTCGACAATCGCTTCTTCTGAGCGCTCGAAAAACAAGTCGAGAATCTTGCTGTCATCCATATCCGCATCGCCTCCTATATTCGCGCCTTCACTTATAATCTAAAGAAAAACTTCTGTTTGTTACATGAAAAACGAAAAAATATCATCTTTTTTGATATTATAGCACATATATGTTGCTCGGTTATTAGCGAAAGTGTCTTTTTAGCTTGGATTATAATATTAAGTGCAGCAAATAGAAAAAAACAAAAAAAGACAGCAACTCAACGAAAAAACCTTTAAAATGGTAAATGAGAAAATAAACCATGAAAGGAAAGAACGATGAGTTGCTTTGTACGCTTGTGTCATACCATAATTTGATGCAGGGGTTATTCTCCTTGACCTTCGTTCAAAACTTCAATTTGTAATTCAACTTCCGGGACGCCGCTTTCGGCCTTTAGAAAATTCTTTATGGTCTCAGTTTCCTCGTCGGTCAGAGCAAGAGAGGATTTGCCTGTCAAGAAAACTGTATTCCCGTTTTCGCCGTACATAAGTCCGCAGCGTACGTCTGTCAGTTTTGTAAAGATTGCGGCGGTCTTTTTCGCGAGCGAGGTACAGTCGACCTGCTCGGCCATATCCTCTGAAAGCGCCTCGTTTTTCTTCTTCTGCTCGTCAAGCTGCTCCTGAAGCTCGCGGATGGTATTTTCCTGCACGGCAATTGTCACCTTATCTCCGTCCGCTCCCTCGAGCGCTTTATTCTGCATAACATGAAGCGTATATCCCGAAAGGTCATAATCCTCAAGCTTATTCTCCAGTTCGGAAATTCTTTCGTCGGACAACTGTGTTCCGACTAAAGAAACGGAAATCACCTTGTTTTGGTTATCTGCGCTGCTTTGCACCAGCTGTGTTTCAGCGAAAACAAATTCCGATTCCAAGTAAGAGTTAATGTTGCGTTCCAACACCGAGAGATACACGGTATAGACTCCGCCGAGGATACTGGGAACCACTGCAATAACAATCAATGCCGTAATGATGCGGTTGATCCGTTTCTGCCGTTTGATATCCAGCTCATGATGGCTTGGAACGCCCAGCAGTTTTGTGACAATCAGCGCGGAAAGGGCGATAAAGAGCGTGTTGATGGCGAACAGGTAAAACGCTCCGAAAATGAAATTTGCCTGTCCGGTGGCAATTCCGTACCCCACCGTACACAAAGGCGGCATGAGTGCCGTCGCAATTGCGACACCGGGAATGACGTTGCTGGTCTTCTTTCGCGTATTGCCGATACTGCCCGCAATGCCGCCGAACAGGGCAATCAGGACGTCCCAGATAGTCGGGCTGGTCCGGGCGATCATCTCGCTTGTCGCGGTATCCAGCGGCGACAAGGAAAAGTAGATGGTCGAGGCAATCAGGCTGATCATAACCTGCGTGCCGAAGCGTGTGGCAGCTTTCCTCAGCATGCTTAAATCCCGGATGGCAAGGGAGTATCCGATGGTAAGAATACCGCTCATCAGCGGGGAAATCAGCATGGCGCCGATGATGACCGCCGTGGAATTGACATTCAGACCGATCGAGGCAATGAGGATAGCCAGCACGAGAATCCACATATTGGCGCCGTGAATGATGGTGTTTTCCTCCATCATATCGTGCAGTTCGTCATAGGAAAGCATATTGCTGCGCATTTCCAAAAGATTATGAAAATAGGCTTTGACTTTTTCTTTTGCCGGTTTCAATTCGTTGTCCATGATTATCCTTCCTTATGTATATATGTATACTTACAGTCCGATAACGCCGGGGCGCATCACGGCTGTTCGATGACAATTTTTGTGGCGTTCAGTTTTTTCAGCATCCTTCGGGCAATTCGTATGCGAGGATCTTCCACAATCCAAATATTCGCCGCTTCCCACACGGCGAAGGAGCCGACAATGGAGATCAGTTCCACCGGAACCGAACCGAGCACGCCGTCAAGCAGGATACCCGCTGCCACAAATACGATTCCGATGCAGAACAGCCAAAGCTGCTTGAACCGATTGAGCTTTTTTTGATTGGCGTTGCGGATTTCCTGTTCCCGAATCAGTTCCTGAAACGCCCCGCGTACCCGTTCAAAGTCCATCGGCCTGTCACATTTTATCTTCAAAACTATCTCGTCGCCGGCCTCCTTCCTGCCGTATTGCTTTGCGAGATAGTCCGACACATCGCTGCTCAGCGTTCGGCAACTCTCGTCAAAAGGATTGTATAAATCCTTTTCATCGCGAATTCTCAAATGAATCTCATACATGTTTTGCCTCCGTGCCATTTTTATTATTTACTTGCTCCGTCAGTTTTACGGTTTTTAAAAATTATAAGCGATAAATCAACCGAAAACGGCAAAGCTCTTCTGTCTGTGCGTATTCCCGTAATATATCCCTTTTTGGAAATACTCTTTTTGAATGCAATAGGCTCTGATCGGAAATTTTTCGATTTTGCCGACCGCCTGAGACGCCGTTCTCGGCGCTGCGGCAGACCACACACCGGGCGTAAATTTGCTGTATCCATAATAAAACAGGGCAAATTTCACGCAAATTATTCCCTGCTCCGGCAAATCACAAAGCAGCTCTTCCTTCGTGATTTGGCAATTGCCCGGAAATTGATAAAGCCAGCGCCGAATCCGCCCGATGAAGCCCTCATTATACAGCATACGGCGCCGCCGCATCATAATTCTTCATGCCCTGCGCTGTAAAGTCAGCGGTTTTGGCGATCCCGCCGCCGTATTTTAGCACCTTTTGTGCAATTTCTTTTTGATTCAAACGAGCGCCA
This sequence comes from uncultured Clostridia bacterium, assembly GCA_947588825.1. Taxonomy (GTDB): domain Bacteria; phylum Bacillota; class Clostridia; order Oscillospirales; family CAG-272; genus CAKSQF01. Next base: position 18,598 of record CANPZU010000025.1, on the reverse strand, counting down.
ACTTTTTGCGCGCTGTTTTGCATATTTTCACGCGTTTGTTGTTTATTATAACACAAAATAGGCTCTCATTCAACAGCTAAATGCAAACAGTTTTTGCTTTTTTGCATGCGGTTTAACGAATAGTTCAATCTTGCTTTCAGCTTGCCCGCTTTATTTTCACCAAAGCTTTTTTACTCTCCCGGCAAAACCGGGGATTATATTATTTAGAACACAAACAGAGCCTTTGTCACTGCTTTTACAGTAACTTTGGCTCTGTTTTTACGGCCTTTTGCTATAGACCTTTTTTGCTGTTTGCCTATGACATATCCGCCGACTTAACCGCTACTTTGCAGCATGGCAGCTAATATGGTATGGTATGGTTTGGTATGGTTTGGTATGGTTTGTTTTGTATAAAATTCGGACAGTCAAACCCGGGCTTGTCAGTCGTTTTTGTCGCGGATCTCGGCGTGAAGCGCCTGAAGCGAACGCACATCGCTGTTGCCGTGAGTCTTTACATACTTTATGCCGCTTGCGGTAGCGCGTGCCGCGGCAATCGTTGTGACGTACGGTATTTTTGCCTTGATAGCCGCCTTGCGCAGATAGCTGTCATCATGAACGCTGTTCTTTCCGATCGGTGAGTTTAGTATCAGATCGATCTTGCCGTTTGTTATAAGGTCGAGTATGTTCGGACGGTTTTCATAGATCTTGTTTACTCTTTGTGCTGGAACGCCCGCCTCGGTGATCAGCTTGTGAGTGTTGTCTGTGGCAAGAATGTTAAAGCCGCACTCATAAAATTCTTTTGCGACTTCCACCACCTCGTCCTTATCCTTTTTGTTCACGGAGATAAGCACGGTCCCTTGCAGCGGAAGCTTTGACTGCGTGGCCTCCTGCGCCTTGTAGTACGCCTCGCCGTAAGAAAACGCAAGGCCGAGAACCTCACCGGTCGAGCGCATTTCAGGCCCGAGTATCGGGTCGACCTCATGGAACATGTTGAACGGAAAGACCGCTTCCTTTACGCCGTAATAGGGTATATCCTGCTCTTTGAGAGCGGGAACGGGAGAGGGACGGCCGGTGAGCTCGGATGTAATGATGTCGGTGGCAAGAGGCACCATTCTTATATTGCACACCTTCGACACAAGAGGAACCGTACGCGAGGCTCTCGGATTTGCCTCAAGCACATATACCTTTCCGTTCTCAATGGCATACTGCATGTTCATAAGGCCGCGAACATGCATCTCGACCGCAATCTTGCGGGTATATTCTTTTATGGTCTCTAAATTTTCGGGCGAAATGTGCACCGAGGGGATGATGCATGCCGAGTCGCCCGAGTGCACTCCGGCAAGCTCTATATGCTCCATGACGGCGGGCACAAAAGCGTGCTCTCCGTCGCTTATGGCATCCGCTTCACATTCGGTGGCATGATTCAGGAAACGGTCGATGAGTATCGGACGGTCGGGTGTGACTCCGACGGCAGCGTTCATGTACTCAATCATGCTGTCGGCGTCATACACCACCTCCATGCCGCGTCCTCCGAGCACATAGGAAGGACGGACCATAACGGGATAACCTATTCCCGCTGCAATCTTCAGCGCCTCCTCGATAGTGGCGGCCATTCCCGACTCGGGCATCGGAATGCCGAGTTTATCCATCATAGCGCGGAAAAGGTCACGGTCCTCGGCAAGGTCGATGACGGCGGGAGGCGTGCCGAGGATCTTTACGCCGTTTTTCTCAAGGTTGCCGGCAAGGTTAAGAGGAGTTTGTCCTCCAAACTGGGCAATGATTCCGAGCGGTTTTTCTTTTTTGTAAATGCTGAGCACATCCTCAAGAGTGAGCGGCTCAAAATACAGCTTGTCCGAAGTGTCATAGTCGGTAGAGACCGTCTCGGGATTGCAGTTTACAATTATAGTCTCAAATCCGAGTTTTTTGAGAGCCAACGAGGCGTGAACGCAGCAGTAATCAAATTCGATGCCCTGCCCTATGCGGTTAGGTCCTCCGCCGAGTATCATGACCTTCGGTCTGTCGACGTTTATCGGGTTCTTGTCGGGCGCGTTGTAGGTGGAATAGTAGTAGGCGCTGTTTTGCGTTCCGCTGACATGCACTCCCTCCCACGCTTCCTCAACGCCAAGACTGATTCTGCGCTCGCAAACGGCATCCTCGGGTATTTTCAAAAGCTGACTCAGATATTTATCCGAAAAACCGTCCTTTTTGGCTTTGATCAAAAGCTCGTCGGGAGGGAGCGCGCCTTTAAAACGCATAATCTCCTCTTCCTCTTCCACAAGCTCCTTCATCTGCTCTATGAACCAATTCTTCACATGAGTCAGGCTGTTTATCTCCTTGACGGTCGCGCCCTTGCGAAGCGCCTCATACATCACAAAATGACGTTCGCTCGAAGGAGCGACCAGCATCGAAAGCAGCTGCTCCTTGGTAAGCGTGTCAAAATTCTTGGCATGACCGAGGCCGTAACGTCCCGTCTCAAGCGAACGTATTGCCTTCTGAAAGGCTTCCTTATAGGTCTTGCCTATACTCATCACCTCGCCGACGGCACGCATCTGCGTGCCCAGCTTGTCTTCGATTCCTTTGAACTTCTCAAAGGCCCAACGGGCAAATTTTATCACCACATAATCGCCGTCGGGGACGTATTTGTCAAGCGTGCCGTATTTACCGCAGGGAATGTCCTTTAAAGTCAGACCGGCGGCGAGCATGGAGGAAACAAGGGCTATCGGAAAGCCGGTCGCTTTAGAGGCGAGAGCCGAGGAGCGCGACGTGCGCGGATTGATTTCTATGACGACTATACGGTCGGTATCGGGATCGTGCGCAAACTGCACGTTAGTTCCTCCTATAACCTGCACCGATTCAACGATCTTGTACGCTTGCTCCTGCAAACGTTTTTGCGTCTCCTTTGATATCGTGAGCATGGGAGCCGCGCAAAAAGAATCGCCCGTGTGCACTCCCATCGGATCTATGTTCTCAATAAAGCATACGGTGATCATATTGTTTTCGGCGTCCCGCACAACCTCAAGCTCAAGTTCCTCCCAGCCGAGCACCGATTCCTCAACAAGCACCTGCCCTACAAGGCTCGCCTGAAGTCCTCTCGCACAGACGGTCTTCAACTCCTCACGATTGTATACCAGTCCTCCTCCGGCTCCGCCCATTGTGTACGCGGGGCGAAGGACTACGGGATAGCCCAGCTTATCGGCGACCTTCAGTGCTTCCTCAACGCTGTATGCCACCTCGCTGCGCGCCATTTCTATCCCCAAAGCGTTCATAGTGTTCTTAAACTCGATGCGGTCTTCACCGCGCTCGATGGTGTCGACCTGAACGCCTATCACCTTTACATTGTATTTGTCAAGAAGTCCCGCTTTGGAAAGCTCCGCGCACAAATTAAGACCTGACTGTCCTCCGAGATTGGGCAACAGGGCGTCGGGTCGTTCCTTTGCTATTATATGCTCAAGACGTTCCACGTTAAGCGGTTCAATATATGTAACGTCGGCAATCTCCGGGTCCGTCATTATGGTCGCGGGGTTGGAATTTACGAGAACTATCTCATAACCGAGTTTTCGCAACGCTTTGCACGCCTGCGTGCCCGAATAGTCAAATTCGCACGCCTGGCCTATAACGATAGGTCCCGAACCGATTATAAGCACTTTGTGGATGTCTGTCCTCTTTGGCATTTGTATACCCTCCTTGCAAGGTGTTTTTTACTTTATTGCTTTTATTACTTTATTATATTTAACAAAACGTTTGTTTAAAAGAGCGCTTCTGCAAAAAAATCGTATCGGCTGACAAAAACGCAAAATTATATATTTATACGCAAAGCCGTGAGGATATTATAACATACATAAACGCAAAAATCAACAATGCGAGCCTTCAAAGGCGGATATTTTTTTGCAAAGTAAATTCTCAAAGTAAATGCAGCAGTGCAATTTAGAAGCTGCATTTAGTGTGAGAATTTACAAAAAGCAGTCTCTGCCGCCGCTTTTCTGCATAAAACGGTAGAAAAAGTCATATTTTCATGCTATAATGAAGTTGCAAAAAATGCGAAAGACGAATATAAGGCACAAAAGCGAAACCATGTATTTGCTATCCGATACGACATTATAATACGCCCGATAAAGCTGAGCACAAAATATCGGGAAATGTATATCGCTTTTTGATAAAATACAGGCAGACAAGGAGGGAGAGTATGGACTGGATTACCGGGTTGCAAAAAGCCATCGACTATATCGAAGATCATCTGACAGAAACGATTGATTACGAGAAGGTCGCCGCGCAGAGCTTTTCATCGAGCTATCACTTTCAGCGCGTGTTCAGTATTCTTTGCGGTTTTACCGTCGGCGAGTATATCAGAAATCGCCGATTGTCGCTTGCGGGTACAGAGCTCGCCGCAAGCGACGCAAAGGTAATCGATGTTGCGCTAAAGTACGGCTATGAAAGTCCGGACAGCTTTGCAAAAGCATTTCAGAAATTCCACGGTATATTGCCGTCGCAGGCTCGCGGCAACGGCAGTATGCTGAAATCCTATTCCCGACTTGTATTAAAATTTTCTTTGGAAGGCGGTAAACTTATGAATTACAGAATTGAAGAAAAAGATGAAATCATTTTGACGGGATATAAGCGCCATTTTGAAGGCGTGCCCGGGCAGCGTGAAGAACAAGAAAAAGACATGTATGTTACAACAAGACCGTGGCAATACATTCTTGGCGCCTTAGCAGGGGACATTGAAACGAAATATAACATCATTGCAAACATGAACGATACCGGATACGATTTTTATATTGCAAATCAGTTGACGGAATATTGCAGAAACAACCTTGATAGAGAGTACATTCTCGGCACTGAATTTGCGAGCTATTATGAGAACATCACAATTCCAAAATGTACTTATGCAATATTTGAGACGGAGAGATGCAAATATCCAACGCTTGTTTTTCTTGAACTGAGGCGCAGAATTGCAAGTGAGTGGCTTCCTACATCGGGGTATCAATTAGCGGATTCTCCGGAAATTGTGGTAACTCATTGGTACAGAGGAACCAAAAGCGACGAGCGCTATCGTGAACTGTGGATTCCGATTACGCGGTGCGAATAACTCTTTCTGCCACCTGCGCTTTGCGGGCGGCATTTTTAGGGCTTCCAAAAGGCACATCCGTTCTCCTGCCCGTCTTTTAAAAGCGGCGTACAGAACAAAAACGGCGAAAATCGCCCCGAAAAAATGCTTTTTCAGAGCGTTCGAGTTCCTCGGACGCTCTATTTCTGCTGCCAAAAATCGGCGGCAGGAATTTTTCTCCTGCCGCCTTGAAGTAGTCTGACTTTCATCTGCGAATGTGCGAGTATATTAATTTTCTGCTTGGTTTTTTGTCGTACAAAAAGATGCCTGTTATCTACTTGCTATCCTTGCTTATGAATATCATCCGAATTCGGGCATTTTTTCGAGCATATTCTCAATAAATACCCCATATCCCTGTTTTGGATTGTTTATCATCACGTGAGTGACGGCTCCTATGATTTTGCCGTTTTGTATTATCGGACTTCCGGACATGCCCTGCACTATACCGTCGGTTTTTGCAAGAAGTTTTTCGTCAGTGACTTCGATAACAAAATTTTTATTGTCTCTTTTTCTGTCCGCTATTCTGACAATTTCGATCTCGTACCGTTCTCTTTTTCCCTCTTCGGTCGTACTGTATATATATGCTCTCCCGGGCTGCACCGAGTCGGCTCCTCCGACCGGAATCGGCTCCGTCAGGCCGTCGGGAAGTAAATTGAGCTTACCGTATACTCCGCAGGAGGTGTTGCCTATAAGCTCTCCGGTTTTTTTAGTGCCGAAAAAGCCTTTGAGTTCACCGGGCACTCCCGTTTTGCCCTTTTTGATACCGGTAAGCGTTACGCTGCACACTCTGCCCGAAAGCATCGGCATAAGGACCCCCGTGTCTATGTCGCATATGCCGTGTCCGAGTCCGGCAAAGAGCATCTTTTCAGGATCGATAAAGGTCACCGTGCCGATTCCTGCGGTGTTGTCTCTTATCCATATGCCCGCCTTGTAGCTGCCCTCCTTTGCGGAAAGGGCGGGGGTCAGCTCTCTTTCAAGCTTTTTGCCCTTTCTGAGCACAGTCATCCTGAGGCATTCTCCGTCGCATGCCTCTATCATGCTTGTGACCTCCGCGACGGTATTTACCCTTTTGCCGTCGATTTCATATATTATATCACACACTTCAATCTCGGCGTCAGAAGCCGGGAAAGCCGTACCATCGGCAGTTTTTACCGACGAGCGCCCGATAACAAGCACTCCCTTTGTTTTAAGCTGCACGCCGAAGGTCATTCCTCCGGGTATCAGCATCATCCCATCATACGTCTCCTGCGCCGCGCCTACGGGAAAAGCCGAAAGAAAGGATGACACAACAAGGGAAAGAATCACAAGGACAAGCAGCCCTTTTTTATTTTTTATTGCTGTCATTTTGAAACATCCTCTTCTTAAAATTCTTTCGTCTATTAATTTGGCATGTATGCGTTTGTTTTATGCCATACAATTAATGTTATGTTTTCAAATGATTTTTGAAAAGGCGGATTTTTTCTTTTTCGGTATAAGCAAAACCTTTTTTTGCTCGCGCGGGTCGTTTATCATATTGTAGCTCATCAGCATACTTTCGCTCACGTGATACTTCTTCGCGACGTCCCAAAGGCTTTCGCTTGCGGCGGGGTAATAAACCGTTATCGCCTTTTGATCGTCCCCGGCGTTATTTTCGGTAAGCTGAACTGCGCTCACGCAGGTGCACTCGCAATTTTGCCAGCAAAGCGCGTTTACACTGTAGGAATATGTTATTCTGATCTTTCCGTTATCAACGGCGCACTGCGCGCCCTTTATATACACGTCGCCCACGCATTCGCTGCAATCGTTTATCTCAAGGGGCAGTACGTCGGTCAATGTCGCGACGCCGATGCTGCCGTTTTCGTTTTTTATAATGGCGGTGAATTTGCATACCGCCTCATATCCGCCCTCCTGCGTGTTTCTCATCGACGCGTCGGAAAAAAGGCAAAGGCATGAGGTCGCTCCCTCGACCTCCCCTTCTACGCTTCCAGTGTCGCTGTACACAAAGTTCGGCATGGGAGAGGAGTATTTTATGGTTTTTAATTCGTTTTTTGTGCCGTACACCGTGGAGTAAGCGTCCTTTGTGACTTCGCTCTCGCAGGGCACAACAGCGTTCACGGTTATGGAATAGGAAAAGTCAAGCTCGATTATCTTATTTTCGCCGAAGGCATTCTCGGCGGGCATGGCGCTCTTTTTATCTATGTAGACATTTGCGATATAAACGGCGTTCTCGGGCGCCCCCGGGGCGTCTATCGACTGCGAAAAAGGCAACTGGGCATTTTTGAAGGCGATACCTCCCTCGCCGCTTTTATACACTGAAAGAACGTCCACCTCTCCGCGCAGGCTCAGACTGTCGTTTTGACGTCTGACGTCGTTAACATTCACGTTTACTTCACAAAGAAGTATCTCGTCTATCGCTTCGGCGTTTCGGTCAAGCTCTATATCCTCGCTCACTTCCCTGTCGGAATCGGAATACGTCATTACGCAAAGCTGATTAAGCTTTTCCTCCCGGCGTTCCACCGTGAGTCTGTCCTCGGCGGTAAACGCCTCCGGCATTTGAACGCTTGAGGGTGTTTCGCTCCAAAGCTTGCACCTGTTGTCTATTGCGGCACGTATGCTCACCTTCCTCGGATTTAAAAGCTTAATTGCGAGATTTTCAACCATCGGAGAACTCATTATCAGATTTTGACCGTCGTTTTTTTCAACGGGACAGGACATCTGATAATCCATCGAAAAATCAACCGAGTTGATTTGGCCATTGTCGTCCTCAAACAGTACCTTAAAAAACATTCTCCCCTCGTTTGCAAGCTTTCCCGACGCGATTTCGCAGCGTTCCGGTCTTAATTGGCAGGAAGTATAGAGTATCCTTTTTATGTCCTCATAGCTGTCGGGAAGGATAAAATCCCCCGAAAACTCATTTTTGCTCTGAAGCTTTTCCGAGCTTCTGACATATATAGTGTTGTCCGATGTGCGATCCATATTCATTCTCCCGATCTATTATATTTTGTCAGTTTCAGTTAAATATATGAACTTCAAACGTCAATTATTCTTTGTAAGATATGAGTTGATTTTTTCGAGCGCGCTTTTTTCTATCCTGCTGACATACGATCTTGAAATGCCCATGCGCTTTGCTATTTCCCTCTGAGTAAGAGGCGCTTTGTTGTTGAGACCGTATCTTAAAACTATCACTTTTTTCTCTCGTTCGTCAAGCTTTGTTTTAATAATCTTGAGCGCCTTGCTGCTGCTCATTTTTATAAAAAGATCGTCCGCTATCGTGTCGTCAAGACTTATTATATCCATGTATGTAAGAGGATTCCCGTCCTTGTCAACGTCTATCATCTCGTTTATTGAAACCTCGCACTGCGTTTTCTTCTGCGCCCTGAAATGCATAAGTATCTCATTTTGCAGACATTTGCTCGCGTATGTTGCAAATCTTGTTCCGTTGCTTATATCAAACGAATCGATCGCCTTGATCAGCCCTATCGTGCCTATCGAGATTAAATCGTCCTGGTTTTTGCTGGTCACAAAATATTTTTTGACAATATGCGCCACAAGCCGAAGATTGTGAAGGATCAGCTTTTCTCTTGCCTTGGCGTCCCCGTTTTTGCACATTATAAAGCACTCCCGCTCCTCTTCGGGACTGAGAGGAGGCGGAAAACACTCGGGCTCATCCACCTTGAGAAAAAGCCAAAGCATTCCTATTACGGACGTTAGGATCATAATACAGATCTTCCTTTTGTAAAAGGTCTCCTTTCACTCGCTAATTTGCCCAATGCCTGAATTATTATATTATTTTTACTCCTTGTCCGAACACAAAATATTGACATCCGCTTCTCAAAATGTTATAATTGATTGAGCTGAGAACGCCGCCCATGCCGCGGCAAACTGTGTAAATCGTTAAAAACACAAATCTTATCGGCACATTGAGATATGTTTGCATAATATAAAAAAGAGAAATTTATGAAGGGTGGAAAGGAATATGCGCATAGCCGTTATAGACATCGGTTCAAACACGATCAAAATGACAATTTTCAACAAGACCGACACCTCGCTGACAGGTATCATGAACAAAACTGAAAACACTGGGCTTATAAGCTATATCGAAAACGGCGTGCTTTCGGAAAAGGGCATAAGGGTACTTTGCGACACCGTTGCGGGACTTGTCTCCGAGGCGGGCAGAAACTCCTGCTTTTACGTTTACCCGTTTGCCACCGCTTCTTTGAGAAAGACGGCAAATTACGCGGATGTGCTTGAAAGAGTGAAAAAAAAGACGGGATATGACGTCGAACTGCTCAGCGGCAAGGAGGAGGCGTCGTTTAGCTTTGACGGAATTGTCAAGAGTATGGGAGAAGAGCTTGCTCCCGAGGGATTTACCTTTGACATGGGCGGAGGCAGCACCGAAATTGTCTCCTTTAAGGGCAAGGAGCTTTGCGACAGCGTTTCGCTTGAGATCGGCGTGCTGGCTTTGTACAACTCGTTTGTGAAAAACATTCTCCCCACGAAGAGAGAGCTTGCAAAGATAAAAAAGTACACAAAAAAGATTTACTCGCAAGTCAGCTTTATAAACGGCAAAAATAAAATAGGCAACATTTACATGGTGGGAGGTACGGGAAAGGCGATATCAAAGCTGCACGCCTACCTTTCAAACCGCCCTCTCACCTTCCCGTATTCCATAAAAAGAAACGAGCTTACCTCTCTTCTTTCAAAGCTCGTTTGCGAATCAGATCATATGACAATGATTACCGCGATACGCGAGATACCCTCGCGCATACACACAATCTGCCCCGGACTTATAGCAATAACTACCCTTATGGAGCGCGCGGGAGCGGACACTCTTACGGTGACCGAGGCGAGTATAAGGGAAGGATACGCGATGCATGTGGCAAAGCTGAACAGGATCGAAAATGAGCAGCCCGGAAAATGAACTTCAAAGCTCCTGTCTGTTTGAGGGGATGATTTCCTTTCGCTCGGTGGTGAACGGTATACGTTCGGGCGTGAGCGACAGAAAAGTGCTGAAGGTGTTATTTGACAGGGAAAAGGTGTACTCTCTCTCAAGGCATCTTTCGTACATCAAAGCAATGAGCTATGAAATGGGATTTGAGCTTGCGCTGTGCCCTAAGGAGGAGATTGAGGCACTTGCCCTTGGAAAAACTCATGCTGGCATAATCACAGTCTGCACCGAAAGACATCTGCCCCCTTTATCCGAGTGTGCCGACTCAGAAAACAAAATAGGGTTTTATATGATGCTCGACGGAATTGAGGACCCGTTTAACTTGGGGTACGCTCTGCGCTCCCTTTACGCCGCGGGAGTTTCAGGCGTGATCCTGCCGCCCAAAAGCCGCATGAATGTAAGCGGCGTCGTATGTCGCGCCTCGGCGGGTGCGAGCGAGATGACGCCTGTCTTTGAAGCGACTCCCGAGAACGCCTTTGAGTTTTTCAAAAACGCCGGATACAAGGTGGTCTGCGCCGCCGATCAAGAAAATTCAAAGAGCATTTGGAGCGCCGACCTTGCCTATCCGGTATTTATGATCGTGGGCGGCGAAAAAAGGGGGATAAGCTCAAGAATACTCGCCGGAGCGGATCTTATCGTTCGCATCGATTACGGACGGGAATTTTCCGCCTCTCTTTCATCCGCCTCCGCCGCCGCAATACTCTCATTTGAAATACTAAGGCAGAACACAAATATTAAACCTTTTTGACAAATACGCAAAAAGGACATATGATATACTAAATAACGTTATTCATTTCGGTATGTCATATGTCTTTTATTTTTACGCCGTTTTATGTACAAAGCGACATTCAAAGGGAGTTTTTTACAGATGATAAACTTCCCGATAAGCTGTGTCAAGCGCAGAGCTTTCACGTGATAACATCGCAAATAAGCGACCTAATCCCCTCGATGATGCTCGGGCGTGTGAGCGAGGAATGCCGCAACCGAGCTATCGACTATAAATGCTATTACGACTCTATTTTACCCGACATTCCCACGGCGCTGCTCACCTTCAAGGGACGCGCGGTGCTATGCGAGCGTCCCGACCTTTTTTACATCAAAAAATACCCCCGTACGCATGTGTATGACGGCTCCGCCATATTTGACGCCGAGTATCTTGAAAGATATGGTCAAAGGATAGAAAGTTCTCTGAGGGAAAAGAGACAGCATCTTTCAAAACTCAACGGTTACGCATCTCTTTTACAAACGCTGTATGAGGAATGCTTGAAAGAGGTTTCTTGCTTTATTGACGTCTCCCGGGTTGAAAGCTTTTTAAGCCAAATCCTGAAGGAGGCTCCTCCCTCCCGCCATCCTTCATGCGAAATATGTCTTGAAAGCGCCGTCTCAAATTCAAAACTCCTCATATACAAAAATCCAAGTACCGACCTTACGTTTTTCCGGGTGAACGGCTGCCTGATAACTCCGATGCTTTTTTTGCTTTTTATTCAAAATATCGTCAAAGACAGATATTCCACAATCGTCAGCGTCCATCCCTTTGCAAGGGCCCCGCTTTTTCTGACCTTTCCCGAGCAAAAGCTGATATTTGGCTGTTATAATACGCGCCGAAAAGGAATACGATGCGACGTCTCGGACTTTCTGTGCTGCGAGAGCGAAGTAATAAAAAGAAGGTGTGCTCCCTATCAAAGGTCAATAAAGGCAATATACGCTCTATGGGATGAATGCAGAATGAAGTACCTTGAATGTCAGGAGAAGATAGACGGCGTATGCGCGGCCGCAATAAAAGAAAACGCCGCGGGAGCCTTTGCAAAAAGACTGCTTATCGGCGTTTTTTGTGACGATGCGTGATGGTATTATGTGAGCGCACAATATATATTAATATATATTATTGAAACGCGCTTTCACATGAGCGCAAAGCAGACGTGCGCATCATATCCGAGTTTTATTAGTTGTTCATGCGCCGCTTCGGCGTCGTCTGTGACGGCGAATATACCGAACACCGAGGGGCCGCTGCCGCTCATCAGACTTCCGAGAGCGCCGCTGCTGTTCATAACCTCTTTTGCAAGCTCCACCATCGGACGGCGCGGACAAACAACCCTTTCAAATGCATTGTAAAGTTCAAAGCACATGGCGCTTATATTGCCCGTCCTAAGATGGGATACGAGCGCCTCGCTGCTTTTTTTGTTTCTTGGACCGTCCATATACGAGTACGCTTCCCCGGTGCTGACTCCCATGCCCGCCTTTGCCACAAGAAAGGTATAGTCGGGCGTTATTGAGGGAAGCGAAGAAAGTTTTTCCCCTTTTCCGCCGGCGTGTGCGCAGCCGCCTTTCATGCAAAAAGGCACGTCCGCTCCGAGCGTCGCGGCAAGAGTCAGTATCCTTTCATGCTCCTTCTTTAGTTCAAAAAGCCTTTCAAGAGCGGTAAGAACTCCCGCGCAGTCGGCGCTGCCTCCGGCAAGCCCCGCCTGAACCGGGATCTTTTTTTCAATAGTTATATCAATGTTATACCCGCGTATATCAAAGGAACTTAAAAAAAGTTCGGCGGCGCGGTAAGCTATATTCTCCTTTCCGTCGGGAACTTTATCACTGTCACAGCGTACGGTAATTTTATTACATGCCGCGCCGTCGTTTTGACAGACGTCAACACACACGGTGTCGCAAAGGTTGACGCTCTGCATCACCGTGTCAAGATTGTGATACATATCCTCCCGCTTGTCAAGCACCTCAAGAAAAAGGTTGACCTTCGCGGGACAAAAGAGCTTTATATACATACCGATTATACTCCTGTCTGATTAGTGAATAAGCCTTACAATCGCGTTTTGCCTTATTTTTACCGCGTCGTGAGGGCAAAGCTCCTGGCAGCAAAAGCACTTAATGCACTTATCGTAGTCAATGGAGGGTATACCGCTTCTTTTTTCAAAGGAGATGGTGTGCTTGGGGCAGGAACGCACGCACTCTCCGCACTTGCGGCATTTTTTCGGATCAATTTTCGGGCGAGGCTCAAATAGCCTCATCAGTCTGCCGCCCATAAAACCCGAAAGCCAAATGAGCAGCGGGACCTTCTCGCTGTCAGGCGCCTTGAAATTATCGACCCTGAGTTCTTTGAGATTTTCACCCGCGAGCTTTATTTTCTCGGGGTCAAAAAGCGCGCGCTCCATTGCTATCTTATCGGTCTCCACCCTGTTTTCAAAGCCTATGAGTTCGGCGCATATATGATCGAGCGCAAACGGATTCTCGCTTGCCAGGATAACCCCTATTTTCTTCGGAGTGCCGTTTGTCGGACCGTTGCCCTCCATTCCCACTACCGCATCGACGATATTTACACACGGACAGCTTTTTGTATGCATGGCACAAAGATCGACAAGCATACCGCAAAAATCGCTCATGTTCGGGAATCTTGCGTGCATTTCAAATTTCTCAACGCCGGGAATCGTGCCGAAATAGTTTTTGACGGCGGCGCTCATCATAGTCATACCGTGCGATTTCAGCTTGCAAATATTGATTATAAGATCGCAGTCGTTAAACGGATCTATAATATTAAACGACTTTGCAACCACCCCCGAAAGATACTCCCTGCGTTTCCATGAGATTTCAAGGTTCAGTCCGACATTTGCGGCTTTGGCCGCCTCATCGATTCCGCAGACGCTGTACACAGAGCGCAAGGCCGACTCGTTGTAAGGTCCGCCCGGGCTTTCGCCGACGGTCACAGACCGAGCGCCCATTTCCCACAGCAGCAGTCCCACTGCCTCAATAAACGACGGGTGAGTGGTTCCCGCCATGCGAGAATCCATCTTCCTGACGAGATTTGGCTTTATCACCACACGTTTGCCGCTTATCTTATCAACGCTTATTCCAAGCTCGCAAAACTGCTTTTTTAAAAGGCGGTAAATTTTATCAGAGTCATAAGTGTCGCAGCGACTGACAGCCACAATCGCTTCTTTTTCCATAATATGGGGTTCCTTTCGATCGTATCTACCCAATTATAACAAAGACCGATAATTATTTCAATAAGCTGAATAAAAAATTAATACAAATCCCTTGATTTAACTTGTACTTTATTGTATTATATTATTAATAGGTGCGCCGGTCCGGGAGCTTCCCGTTTTAAGACATTTGCACAGCGTCAGAATAACGCAAAAGGAAAACGGATTTATGAAGATAGATTTCAACAAAAAATACACAACCTTGGCAGTATACGCGTGCATCGTGGTACTGTTTTCTATAGTGTGCGTTTATTTTGCCATCCATTCGGATTCCCTTGCCGCCATAGTATCGCTTATATGGGGCATAATCGGCCCGATCGTTTTCGGCGCGGTGCTTGCCTATATTCTCTCTCCGATAGTCAACTTTTTCGAGCGCAAGGTTTTCATATCAAAGGAATGCCGCGCGGCAAGAAAAAAGGCAAAAGAAGCCGCCGCCGCAAAAAACATAACCTCAAAAGATACCATTGAAAGGATGATGTTTGAAGCCGCGCAGGAAAAGGAGCGAAACAGGTACGCCGAAAAGCTCAACTCGGAAAAAAACAAAAAAAACGAAAGCGTGCTTGACAGGATAAAACGTCTTCGAAGGAGCAAGAGACATTTCGGCCAAAGGGCGCTCTCCATGCTCTGCACATACCTGATAATTATTGCGGTGATAATTGCAATAATTTGGGCGGTCATTCCTCAGATAGTCACCAGTCTCAACAGCCTGTACAACAACATAAGAATCCTCAGCAGCTCGCTCCCGCAGCGCATCCAGACTTACTGCAACAAGTACGAGTGGTTCAACGCGCTTTACAACACCGTCAAGGACGAGTTTGATCTCAACAATTTCAGCAGCATCATATCACGTTTTTTGAGCAATTCGCTTGACTACGTCTCAATAATTACAAGCTTTCTAATGGGCGTTTTCAATCAGGTCAAAAACGTAATACTCGTTATCATTTTCTCCATCTATTTTTTGGCTTACAAGGAATTTCTCGCAAGACAGTTCGGCAGTATCCTTGACGCGTGTGTAAAACCGAAAGGCGCCTTGTATATACGCCACATCATGAAGGAATTCAACCTTAAATTCGGAAAATTCCTTCAGGGACAGATACTTGATTCGCTTTGCATCGGAATTCTTTCGTTTATTATATTCGGAATCTGCCAAATACCCTATTATTCTCTGATCGCCGTGCTTGTGGGTATAACAAACATGATCCCGTTTTTTGGCCCGTTCATCGGAGGCATACCGTCGGCCATCATAATTTTCATTGCCGACCCGCCCAAGGTGATACTCTTTGTGATACTTATCGTAATAATGCAACAGATCGACGGAAATGTGATAGTTCCGCGAATACTCGGCACCACGATCGGTCTTAAACCCGTATGGGTCATCACTGCCATACTGCTGATGAGCGGCCTTCTCGGAGTGTTCGGCATGTTCTTCGGAGTTCCTATCTTCGCCGTGATATACACGCTTATTTCCGAAGCGATCAACAAACGCCTTGCAATAAAGCTTGCCGCCAAGGTGGTAGCCGAAAACGAATCGGTCGACTTTATACAGTTCCTTATGGAAAAGGACGAGGCTATAGACAAAAGCCTTGAATAAGGGCGATACGGCATTAGCTTAGTCAGTAATCTTATTTATAGTATTTATAGTAATCGGTAAATAAAACAACGTCTCCCTGCCGCCCCATATGGGGCGGCATTATATATACTGTTACTGTCGCACGCTTCCCTTGCCATTTATAATAATTAACTCGGGGCTGCGGTTTCTTACGCCGCGGCCCCGATAATATCAAGCCGTCTGTATTTCCCTTTTAAAGGGAGTTGTCATATTACAATAACGTATACGAACGATTTAAGATTCAAGTTCCTCAATCCTTGTCAGTATCTTTTCAAGACCGTTATTCCAGGTACCCACGTACTTCTTAATGTCGGAGGTCGGATTGTTTCTTATAACGTTGTTGCGCAGGAAGGCGTTAAGCTTATTCATATCCGCAGAGGTCATCCAAATATGCACGAAATCGGTATAAATGCTGTCGTGCATAAGGTCAATCATCTTCCAAGCTTCGTCGTCGCGGGTAAATTTGAATTTAAGGAAGCTGTCAAAGTATATCGGTCGAACGTCCTTGTAGCTGTAATACGCCATTGCCTCAAGAGTCGCCGCGGCGGCTTGTATGTGGGTATCGTCTATATTGAAGTTGATGCCGTAAATACTCATGGCGTCATGAACGGAGGAATAATATTGAGTCTGAGACTCATCGAGCTTGGGACATGGGATGATATAATAGTCGTCGGTCATATCGCGCAGATAAAGCTCGGCAAAATTGACACGTCCGACAACAAACATCGACTGTCCGGCCGCAAATAACTGCATTGCCTTTTCGTAATCGGCGCTGGGAGCATTGAAGGAGTAACAACCTTTAGTGCTGAAAAGCTCATGGCACTTGTTCATGTAGCTTATAAGCACCTCGTTGGAAGCATTCATGTTGTTGTGGGGAACGCCTGCTTCATCATAACTTGTGAATTTAACGCCCGCGGAAATGGCCATACCGTTTGTGGAATCCCATACGGGGAACAGCATGCCGAACTGGTCTTCAATGTCGACGATATCGTCTCCGTCGTCCTTGTAGCACTTGGATATCATTTCTATGAGCATGTCATATGTCCATTTACCGTCATTGACAAGCTGATACATGCCGCCGTACTCCGATTGCAGCATATCCTGATAAAGTCTGGAGTTGACAAAGAAAGCGTAGAAGCCGCCGGAATAACGCAAACAAAGGTCGCCGGTAAGCCAAAAGGTTTTATCGCCGAAGGAAAGAGCGTCAATATAGCTTGTAGCCCAGTATTCTTCGTTCCATTTGATATAATCGGCGCCGTATTTATCAAGCGTGTTCAGATCGAGAATGACGCCGTCAAGGGCAAGCTGGACATCGTCAAACTGACGGGCGGAAATGATGTCGTAATCGGTGACACCCGCCAAAAGCTGAGATCCGATCCAACTCTTGATTCCCGTATGAGCGCTGTCGACAACTACTATGTTAATGTTGAGCAGCTCCTGCACTCTGGCGTTTCTGTCAAAGATAGCGCTGTTAACCGCGTCGTCGGTATTATCCTCGTCAACGTAAATGGACCTGGAGTTAAACTCGTCCGCGGCGGTGGTAGCCTCTGAGATAATAAATTTAACATCAAGTCCTTCAAAGTCAAGACCCTCAAGATGCTCAATGTCGTTTTTGACCTCGCCGTTATTTTTATTATCCTTGTCCGAATCGGCGCATGAGCCAAGCATCAAAACAGACGATACAAGGCATAATAGCGCCATCGATAAAGCAAAAATCCTTTTCTTTAACATAAAATTCTCAAAATTCTCCTTTTGTGTGTTTTAGTAATTTTATTATAACACGTAAAATCGAATTTGTGTATTATCACAACAAACAATTGTTTGTCTTTACAACGTTTGTGCAAAAACAACAACAAAATTGCTACAAGTAAAGATTTTCGTCAATTTAGTATGCGTATTTATACTCTTTTTTATTTTTAATAATGCTAATAATGCGCCGATAAGTCATAAAAACGCTAAAAACGGTTTTTCCGCTTTGAAACCGTTTTATTATTTTATTTATTCTTATTGTAAACAAAGCAGTTCATCTTATTGTTTTATTGTTTTATTGTTGACACGGAATTTTAAAAGTGCTATAATTTTTGCAGTGCAAAAGACAAAGCGGGACATACCGTTTTTTGACGCCGACGGGCAAAACCTTTGAAATTTGAAAATTTTTAATATATGATTATATAACATATAATCGGCGAAAGGAAATTAAATATTATGGAGCTTAAAGGAAAAAAAATCAATTTTCTCGGTGACAGCATAACGGAGGGCGTCGGCATAAGCGCGCCCGACAAGCATTTTTTCGACATAATTAAAAAGGAGTGCGGTCTTGCCGCGGCACGCAACTACGGAGTTTCGGGAACCCGTATAGCAAGACAAAAAAGCCTTACGGGCGACGCCTGGGACAACGATTTTTGCAAACGCGCTCTGAATATGGACGACGACGCCGACGTGATAGTCGTTTTCGGCGGTACAAACGATTTCGGGCACGGAGACGCGCCTATCGGCCAAATGTCGGACAGGGGAGTTTACACCTTTTACGGAGCACTTCACACCCTTATCACCGAGCTCATGGAAAAATACCCTCGCGCCGAGATAGTATTCATGACCCCGCTGCACAGATGCAACGAGGACAATCCCAAGGGAGACGGCAACAAGAGCTTTGAGGCGGGCACTCTCAGCCAATATGTAAACGTCATTAAAGAGGTGACAAAATATTACTCCGTTCCCACCCTTGATCTCTTCTCGCTGAGCGGTATACAGCCTAAGGTCGAGTGCAACAGACTTCTCTATTGCCCTGACGGACTGCATCCCAACGACAACGGCCATGCCCGCATCGCTTCCCGTCTTGCCGCTTTCCTAAAGAACCTGTAAGCGAGATTTCGTATCAAAGGGCAAAACAAAAAACACACATGGGGCTGCTTTGAGCAGCCCCATCAGATTGAAGACAAAGCGGTTTTGTGATTAAACGCACAAAGCCGCTTTGTTGTAATATGTAAGAAGAATTGCAT
>CANPZU010000024.1 GCA_947588825.1 uncultured Clostridia bacterium | reverse complement strand
AAGATTGACCGCATCAAAGCAGAGCTTGCCACCGAGCGGCAGACGGCATCCGACGCTGAGAAATGGGTCGCGCTGATCAAACAATACTCCCACCCCACAGAGCTGACCGCCGAGCTTCTAAACACTCTGATTGAAAAAATCGTGATTCACGAAGCAACGAAAGACGCGGACGGTATGCGGGAGCAGGAGATCGAGATTTACTACCGTTTCGTCGGTAAAATTGACTGACAAACGGAAAAATGCACGTTTATATCCTTAACTAAGTGAAACTGGCAAAACCGCCCCCGACCTCTCCATCCTCCCCGCGCTCTGCGCCTTCTTCCGCGTCAGCTCCGATGAGCTACTCGGCATCGACAACACACGCCGCGAAGCCGAGATCGACGAAACGCTTGCCCGCGTCTGGAACATATTCGACGAAAACAAAAATGAGGAGGGACTGAACCAAATGCGCGCCACCCTGCGCCGCTATCCCGACTCCTACCGCCTGATGATAGAGATCGCCTCCGTTCTCTGCAATTTAGCCACAAACGGCAGTGTCGGCGCCAAGGCCGCATATGACGAAATATGCGGCTACCTCGATCACATCTTCGCCGACTGCACCGACAACCGCGTGCGCTGCCGCGCCATTGCACTCGCGTGTGCCGTCTATCCCAAAATCGGACGGACTGACGAAGCCATCGAACTCGCAAAGTCCATGAGCGGCGCGGAGTCAGAGCTTTCGCTTCTTACGTCCATTTACACCGGCGAAAAACGGATCGCCGCGCTCCGCAGCCGGATGTGGTGGCTCTACAACGATTTCCAGAACGTGGTGGCAGCGATGTGTTATGAAACGGACGGCTCCGGCGCGTTCCTTCTCTCAAACGACGACCGCGTCAGACTGCTCCAAAAGCAGATCGCGCACACCGAAACCGTGTTCGAGGACGGCGATTCTCTCTTTTTTTCGCACTGGCTCGTGTCCGCGAACCGTTCCCTCGCCGAGATATACGCACGCCGCGGCGACGCCGAAAACACGCTCTACCACCTTGCCGAGGCGGCGAAATATGCCGCGATGTTCGACACCTACGACCCGAACGCGCGCTATACCTCCGTGCTTCTGCGCGGCATTCCTGCCGAGACGACCTACACATATGGCACCACGTCCTGCCGCGAGCTGCTCCGGTGGTGTGAAACGGAGCCCTGTTTTGATTTTGTCCGCGCAGACGAACGCTTTGCCGCCGTCCTGCGTGACCTCAAAACGACGATCGCAGCCCATCCCACCGCCGTCGCAAGCGCGCGGGACGCCCGGTGATGTTTGCGGGAGAGGAATTTCTTCCCGACGAAAGCGGCTGCCCTTGATTTTTCCCGTCTGTATGATCCAATATGGAAGGGAGTTTCTCTTTCCTTCTATCACATATTCCATTCTGCGTGCCGTTCCCTATGGCGGTGCGCTTCTTTTTGCCATTATTTCCCAATCTTTTCGCTTGCTCCGGACCAAGATCGGCGTTTTCCCGCCCCCTGTACCGACTGAAAAGCAATGAACGAAATGTTAACTTGCAATTTTTTTCAAAATCATATTGACACCGTGTCTGAATAGTGCTATACTAACTATGCTGACACGGTGTCAGAATATATTTGCATGTCAGGAGGGTGCTGAATCATGAAGAAAAATGTTGGATCGTTACTGGCGCTCTATCCCTCGCCGGTGACGGTGATCGGTGCTATGAACGGGGAGAAACCGACATGGACGTTGGTTGCCCATATCGGCATTATCGGTCATGACCGGGTGTTGGTCAGTCTCGCCGCACCGCACTTCATCAATGGGTGTATCAAGGAGACGAAAAAACTCTCCATCAACCTGGTTAGCGAGGCCATGCTGCCGGAGGCAGACTTCGTGGGATCGGTCAGCGGGGCAAAGGTAGATAAATCCGCTGTGTTTGAATATGACCTTGGGGATGCGGGTGCGCCGGTTATTCGTAAATCTCCTTTGACGATTGAGTGCAAAGTTGTGGATACCTACAACACGCCGAATTTTGAGAGCTTCATCTGTACCATCGACAACACTTATGTTGCAGAGGAACATCTGAATGAAAAAGGCAAAGTCGATTATGAAACTCTAAAACCGGTACTGTTTGAGTTCCCTACCTATCAGTATCTGAAAACCGGCGAAGTGATTGGAAAATGCCTGTCTTTCAAAAAGACGCCGTAAAAATAAGGAGGACGCAAGATGCCAAAAGGATCGCCGGAGCTGACAGAGGCACGCAGAGAGGAAATCATTAACGCCTGCGAAAAACTCTATCAGACCAAGAGCTTCAAGGAAATCACGTTAAAGGACATCGGAGGTGCCACCAGCTTCACCCGCACCTCAATCTACAACTACTTCCAAACGAAGGAAGAAATTTTTCTTGCTCTGCTGCAACGGGAATACGAGCTGTGGATCGCAGACTTGAATCGAATTATGGCGGAAAACGTTGCGCTTACCAAAGACGGATTTGCGGACAAATTGGCGCATTCCCTTGAAAAACGTGCGCAGCTGCTTAAAATCATGTCGATGAACCATTACGATATGGAGACCGGCAGCCGCCACGAACGGCTCGTCGAATTTAAGATTGCCTACGGAAATTCCCTGAAAACGGTCATGCACTGTTTGGAGAGATATTTCCCGGAGATGCCGATCACCCAAAAGCAGAGATTTCTCTACACGTTTTTCCCGTTCATGTTCGGTATATATCCTTACACCTACGTCACCGAAAAGCAACAGGCTGCGATGGAGGAAGCCGGCGTCAACTATGTGTTTATGTCGATTTACGAAATCACCTACAACTGCGCAAGAATGTTGCTCGGAGAATAAAGGAGGCCTCATGATGAAGTACACAAAACTCGGCAAATCCGACCTGACCGTTTCCCGTATCTGCATGGGCTGTATGGGATTTGGCAACGCCGCCACGGGACAGCACAGCTGGACGGTGGACGAGGCGCAGACACGCGAGATCATAAAGCACGGGTTGGATTTGGGAATCAACTTCTATGATACCGCCATCGCCTATCAAAACGGCACCAGCGAGCAGTATGTGGGACGTGCGCTGCGGGATTTTGCAATGCGGGACGATGTTGTGATCGCAACGAAGTTCACGCCCCGGACACAGGACGAGATCGACGCAGGCGTCAGCGGACAGAAGCATATTGAGAATTATCTGAATCAGAGCCTTTGCAACCTGGGCCTTGACTATGTGGACCTCTACATCTACCACATGTGGGACTACCACACGCCCATGGAGGAAATCATGGAAGGGCTGCACAATTCGGTCAAGGCGGGTAAGACGCGGTACATCGGCATCTCCAACTGCTTTGCGTGGCAGCTTGCCAAGGCAAACTTTTACGCAAGAGAACACGGGTTGACAGAATTTGTATCTGTTCAGGGGCATTACAACCTGATTGCACGCGAAGAAGAACGGGAAATGGCGCCCTTCTGCGCCGATCAGAATATCGCCATGACGCCGTACAGCGCCCTGGCAGGTGGGAGGCTCTCCAAGCGTCCCGGCGAAACCTCAAAACGTTTGCAGGAGGATGCCTACGCCAAATTTAAGTACGATGCCACAGCCGAAGCGGACGGAAAAATCATCGCCCGTGTTGCAGAGTTGGCCGACAAGCGCGGTGTGTCCATGACGGAGATTTCCCTTGCGTGGCTGCTCACGAAAGTGACCTCTCCCGTTGTCGGGGCGACGAAGTTCTCACATATGGACGGCGCGGCCAAGGCGGTTGATTTGGAACTGACCCAGGACGAAATCGACTATCTCGAAGAATTGTATGTGCCTCACGCTCTCGTCGGCGTGATGGCGCAAAACGGCAGACAGAAAGCCGGAAACGTAGTCTAAATCACTGCAATATACGGAGGAATTGTATGATGGAAATATACGCCATGTCCTATGGACACAAATACTGGGAGAAGACGATGGCATTGGCCGCAAACTGCTCATGGCGAGCCGGCTCTTACTTGTCTCAAAAAATGGCAAACCATGAATTCGACGAATGGGAAAGGGTATTTTGTGATGTTGAAAACGACAATGTGTGCGGATTTTGCACTTTGGCGGAAAAGGACGAGATATCGATAACCTATCCCTTTACACCGTTTATAGGTTTCGTTTTTGTGGACGAACAATATCGAGGCAAAAGATTATCGCAGTTATTGATAAATGACGCGGCTTCTTACGCGCGCAAATTGGGGTATCAAAAAATATATATTATGAGTGGAGAAATCGGATTATATGAAAAATACGGCTTTATAAAGCTCGGGAATTACGAAACGATATACGGCACAACAGACCAACTTTTTGTCAAAACATTAACTGATTAAATACGAGGAGGATCATATCATGGAAAAGATCACGCAAACCGCGGGCAGGAATCAACTTGGCAACTTTGCGCCGGATTTTGCCCACTATAACGACGACGTTCTCTTTGGAGAGAACTGGAACAACCACGACATAGACTTAAAGACTCGGTGCATAATCACGGTTGTGGCGCTGATGTCCTCAGGGATCACCGACTCGTCGCTGACCTATCACCTCGAAAACGCCAAAGCGCACGGCGTAACGAGGACGGAGATTGCCGCGATTGTGACACACGTCGGCTTCTACGTCGGGTGGCCCAAAGCGTGGGCGGTGTTCAGACTTGCCAAGGATGTTTGGAATGAGGCGGAACCGGCGCTGACCGAGAAAGACCGCTATCAAAACACGATTTTCTTCCCTATCGGCGCACCGAACGATGGGTTCAAGCAGTATTTCAGCGGGCAGAGCTATCTCGCGCCGGTATCGAAGGAACAGGTCGGCATTTTCAACGTGACCTTTGAACCGGGCTGCCGGAACAATTGGCATATCCACCATGCTAATAAGGGCGGCGGACAAATTCTAATCTGCGTCGGCGGACGGGGATACTATCAGGAGTGGGGCAAAGAAGCAGTGGAGATGAAACCCGGCGACTGCGTCAATATTCCCGAGGGCGTCAAGCATTGGCACGGCGCCGCGCCGGACAGTTGGTTTTCACACCTTGCAATCGAAGTCCCCGGTGAAAACGGTTCGAACGAATGGCTGGAGCCTGTCGATGATGAGCAGTACGGAGGTTTGAAATAAACATTCCCACCCGCGCTTTTGACACGGCATCGGGCTTGACAGTCGATATTATAATATGAAAAAAGCCGCAAGCCTTGCAAAACGGGCTTGCGGCGATGTTTGATGGCGTCCGCGAGGTGACTCGAACACCCGACCTACCGCTTAGGAGGCGGTCGCTCTATCCTACTGAGCTACGCAGACATAAAAAATATAAAGTTTTTGCTCAAAAAAGCTTGCGCAGGAAAGAGGTCCTTACATAGCCTAAAGGCTCTATAACCGCGCACATAGCAAACACACAGCACTAAAATTGTTCCTATTCAGGAACAAATAAGAGCGCAAAGAAAAACTTTACGATAGCATTATATCATAAAGCTCTTTGATTTTCAAGATATTTTATAAATATCTATTGAAAAAAATGCGGATATATTATATAATAATATTTACACTGGTGAGCAATCTGTCGTTTCGGTGCGGCGGGAGCGTCTTTTGCGGCTTTGTGATTTCTTTGCAAAAAATCGCGCCCGTTTACATACCTTTACGAATTTTTAATCATCCTGCACAACTTAAACGATCAAGGTTTTATTTGTTATGAACGGTTTTGTAAAAAGCTTTGTATATCCATTCATTGTGTCGCTTGTTATCTTTTCAATTTTGGCATTTGCCTTTGTGAGACCTGTACTGAATATCGTGTTTTCTGACGATACTAATTCCGATTCGGATATGGGTGAAGACGACTTAAATAACGACTTGTCAAGCACCGGGCCCAAATCAGACGCCACAGGGGTACTTTCCCTGCTGCTCATAGGTACCGACGAGATTATCTACAACGAACCCGAAAATCCCGATTCCCAAGACCCCGAAGCTGTGCCGACGCCCGATGATCCTGACGCTTCTGCAAGCGTTGAAGATACGTACGGCGAACTTTTTGACAAACACGCTCCTCATCCCTCAAGAACAGTGGATTTTATTACGCTCATATCCTTTGACAGCACAAATGCAAGAACCGTGATAACATCCATTCCAAATATCGCATATGTGAGCGTATCGGGAATCAATGTGGATATGGATACGGCTTATTATTACATAGAAAATCAATTGAACGGCCTTGACTACACGTTTTTTGCCGACTATGTATCATGTATCACAGGGATGCCTGTGGATTTTTACGCGTACATAGACACCGACGACTTTTCGGCTTCCTTTGACGAATGGGGGAGCATACCCGTAAATTTGGATGAAAACGTGGTATTCTATGACGAAAGTACATTTACAAGCACCACATATAATGCGGGCAGCAACAATATAGACTCAAAGGGCTTGTACGAGCTTATTAAGTACGACGGGTACGTCGGAACGTTCACAAAAGCGAACCTCCTCGCCGCGGTTGCAAACTTCGTCCTTGAAAAGACCGCCACAAGCGGCTATTACGTTAATTTTGAGAATCATTTTAATGAAAACGTTTCCAAATTCTATAACACCAACGTTACATACGAAGCGTTTTCCGAAAAGCTCATGCTTTATTTCAGCTATCAGTTTTACAAAACGAACATTCTTAATGTCATAGGCGACCTGACGACAACTTCGGATGGTGAAAACCGTCTTGCAATAAACCGCGCAAGCACACTGCGCTATTTTAAACAGTAAATATTGATTTATAATTATATATCGGAGGTATAATGAATAACAGCGAAAAAACAATGGAAAAGATTGTAGCTCTTTGCAAAGGACGCGGCTTCATTTACGCGGGGAGCGAAATATACGGAGGACTTTCAAATTCTTGGGATTACGGTCCTTTAGGCGTAGAATTCAAAAACAATGTAAAAAAGGCATGGTGGAAAAAATTTATTCAGGAATGCCCGTACAATGTAGGGCTTGACAGCGCCATCATAATGAATCCTCAGACCTGGGTTGCCTCCGGACATCTCGGGGGATTTTCCGACCCCCTTATGGACTGCAAGAACTGCAAAAGCCGTTACAGAGCAGACAAGCTCATTGAGGACTACGCTATTGAAAATTCACTTAACGTAAATCCTGCGGGATGGTCAGACGAGGAAATGATGAACTATATAAAGGAAAACCGCATAGTCTGCCCCTCCTGCCAAAGCTCTGATTTTACTCCGATCAGAAAATTCAATCTGATGTTTAAAACCTTCATCGGAGTTACCGAAGATTCTTCAAATACAGTATATCTGCGCCCGGAGACGGCGCAAGGCATATTTGTAAACTTCAAAAACGTCGCCCGTACGACTAGAAAAAAGCTTCCCTTCGGAGTGGGACAGATAGGCAAATCTTTCAGAAACGAGATAACCCCCGGAAATTTTGTATTTAGGACAAGAGAATTTGAACAGATGGAGCTTGAATTTTTTTGCAAACCAGGCACAGACCTAAAGTGGTTTGAGTATTGGCGCTCTTATTCGGCAAGCTTTCTTAAAAGCCTCGGTATGAAAAGCGAAAACATGCGACTTCGTGACCACTCTCCCGAGGAGCTTTGCTTTTATTCAAAGGGCACGACCGACATTGAGTTTCTCTTCCCTTTCGGCTGGGGAGAGCTTTGGGGAATTGCCGACCGCACCGATTACGACCTCACTCAACATCAAAATACAAGCGGCGAATCGCTTGAGTATTATGACCCCGAAACAAACGAAAAGTATATTCCCTACGTTATCGAGCCCTCACTCGGCGCCGACCGTGTAGCCCTCGCCTTCCTTTGCGACGCTTACGATGAGGAAACAATCGATCAAGAAAAAAACGATGTGCGCACCGTTCTTCACCTGCACCCCGCTCTCGCCCCGGTTAAGGCTGCAATCCTTCCGCTTTCTAAAAAGCTCTCCGAAAAGGCGGAAGAGATTTTTACCGAGCTCTCAAAGTACTTTAATGTAGAATTTGACGAAACGGGTTCTATAGGTAAACGCTACCGCAGGCAGGACGAAATCGGCACTCCTTTCTGCGTGACATACGATTTTGACAGCGAAAACGACAATTCGGTCACCGTGCGCGACCGCGACACTATGGAGCAGATAAGAATGCCGATAAGCGATCTCAAAAATTATATAGAAAGTAAACTCGAATTTTAACAGCTTATATTATTTACCGCCCAAGGCTTTAGCATGGCCCTCTAGGCGGCGGTTTCTTTATCCGACAAATGTAAGGCGCACCGCAAAAATCGAGTCTTCTTTACAAGAAAACCCGATTTGTACAGTAGAATATATAAGAATTACTTAAAAGAGGCAATTATCTCTTCTTACTGAATATATCAAAAATTTTGTCGTAATCGCCGCTGTCCGACTGGGGCTTCTCAGCCACAGGAGCAGTCTCCTTGACCGATGAATCGGAAATTGTGGAATCCTTTACGTCGTCCTTTACAAATCCGGTTGCCACTACCGTAACGCGAACCTCGTCGTTAAGCGTGTCGTCAACCACATAACCGATAATAACCTTGGCGTCGGGATGAGCTTCGTTTGTAATCATATCGGCGGCGGTGTCAAGCTCGTCAAGTGCAAAGTCGCTGGGACATGTAAAGTTGACAAGTATTCCTCTAGCGCCTGAAATGGATGTCTCAAGCAGAGGACTTGATATTGCAAGCTTTGCGGCGGTCTCCGCCTTCTCCTTGCCTGTTGCAGCTCCGACTCCCATATGAGCATATCCCGAATTGAGCATTATGGATTTAACGTCCGCAAAATCGAGGTTGATAAGTCCGTCCTTGATAACAAGATCGGAAATGCTCTGAACGCCGTGCTTTAAAATATTATCTGCTTCGACAAAAGCGTTAAGAACGGTTATTCTTGTTGATGAGAGTTGCTTAAGTCTCTCGTTGGGAATAACGATAATAGCGTCGACATTGGCGCTGAGCTGAGCGATTCCAGCCTCCGCCTGTGCCATTCTCTTATCGCGTTCAAACTTAAAAGGCTTTGTTACCACGGCAACGGTGAGAATGCCCATGTCATGCGCGAGCTTTGCGACAACAGGGGCAGCACCCGTACCTGTTCCGCCTCCCATACCTGCGGTAATAAACACCATATCCGAACCCTTTATGGCGTTGTTTATGTCTTCAAGATTTTCCTCGGCGGCCGCAGCTCCCACGTCTGGATTGGAGCCGGCTCCCTGTCCTTTTGTGAGTTTTTCTCCGATAACGACTTTGGTTTGAGCCTTCGATTTGATAAGAGCAGCCCTGTCTGTGTTGATTGCAACAAACTCTACCCCGTCAACTCCCGCTTCAATCATTCTGTTCACGGCGTTGTTTCCGCCGCCGCCTACACCGATTACCTTTATTTTAGTCGCACAATCGATGCACTCTGCATTTTCGATGTCGAATGCCATATTTTTTTACCTCCTGTACGCATTACACAGATTAATACACATATATATTATATTTTTTTATGTGATTATTCAATAGTTTTTTAAAATGTTTATAATTATTTTACATTTTAAGAGGAATATTTTTGTTTCCTATCAAAAAAGTCCTCAAGGCGCGCTCGGTATTTCCTCTTGCCCGGTATTGGCGGGATCGACGATCCTTGCTATTCCCTCGTTGATGTTTTTAACATTAAGCGTCCCGCTCGCGCTTTCAGAATATGAGTCGATAACGGCGTTTATTATATTTAGCTTGTCCCCGAGATCATAACGGTTGCCAAAGTAAAGCGTTATCCTTTTATCATACTCCACAGTAATATCGAACTTATTTGAAATATTTATATTTTCGGACTTTTCAAAGCCCTTCCACTCGGACAGTTCGACAAGAAACTCAGAAAGATAGCGAAGATCCCTGACGTTGCGAAAAACTACTCGATTGGGAGCGACAATCTTATATATTTCCGGAGTTTTCAGCTCTTTTAACTGAGGGTACATGAAAGACAGCGATGTAAAATCTTCAAAACGTTCAAGGACCTTAAGCTCGTTTGTCAGAACATAGTATTCCCCTTCGGTAAAGGTATAAAACAGCGGCTTTTCTTCGTATATCACTATGTTTATCGAGGAATCGGAGTAATCCTTGACCACATCCGCACTTTTGACATACGGAAACGCGTTCTTTAAATTGTTTTCAACCTTTTTTTGAGATACGGTGAACATGATCTGTCCCTCGAGGACGCCTGATTTTTCGCAGACGTCGACATAACTGTATTTATCCGTACCATCGACAATAATCATCTCCACATCAAAATAAGTGTTAAGGACAAACCAGGAAACAAAGAGGGCAAGAGCCGTTATAACAGTGAGTACCGTGATGATCCTGATGAGCCTTTTGACTTTGTTTTTTCGTTCATAGGAAGAATACGCGACGATGTCTTCGTTTTTTCTGTTTTCTTCTTCGTTCACGGTCTTATCACTCCTTTGCTTTGAATTTACTGTACGCTGTTAACCTTTATTTTTTGTTTTTGCCCTTTTTGCCGTTTGTCAGCTCTTTTATGCATTCGTATATTCTTTCGTTAGTGTCGCGCAGTGCAAATTTACGGGCGTTTTTTGCCATTTGGGCGAGCTTCCCGGGAGAAGAGAAAAGAGTGTCGAGTGCGTTTGCAATCGCCTTTTGGTCAAGCTCATCATCGCCGATAAGAACAGCTGCGCCTTCGTTTGCAAACAGCTTTGCATTTTTATACTGTTGATTTCCGGTTACGTTTGGAGAAGGCACAAGGATCGAAGGCTTGCCGAGAGCGGCAAGTTCGGACATTGTCGAAGCTCCCGACCTTGATATCACGACGTCGCTGATTGCCATAAACTTCGGCATGTCGAAAATATAATCGCAAATTTTTATGTTTTTGTACTTTTGAAGTCCCGCGTCATTGAACTGTTTCATAAAGCTCTCGTACGCCTTATTTCCGGTGGCATGAACAAAATAGATATCCGGGTGGGACGCACCGTATGTTTTGAGCATGTCAATTATCGCCCCGTTGAGCTTTTGCGCTCCGAGAGAACCGCCGAAGGACAGGACCATTCGTTCATATGTCGGGTCAAGCATTTCCTCACGTGTTTTTACCGGGTCAATCAGGTAAAACCGCTTGTCAATAGGCATACCGACATGAAGCTTCTTCGTTCTCTTTTTATCGGGAAGCAGACCTATCGTCTCCTTGAAATTGACAAAAACGACATCCGCCTTGGAACTCAGAGCTTTTACGGCAAAACCGGGGTGCGCGTTCGCTTCGTGCAAAGCGGTGGGAATTCCCAATGATATAGCGGCACGGCAAACCGGCCAGCTCACATACCCGCCGGTACCGATAACGACATCGGGAGAAATCTCGCGTAAAAGCTTTCTGCATCTTTTGTATGAAGTGTAAGCCTTATACACGGTCTTTATGTTTTGAGGCGAAAGGCTGCGTTTTAAGCCGTACACCTCGATCGTGTTCAGTTTATATCCCGCCTTGGGTACAAGTGAAGCCTCAAGACGGTCCCGAGTCCCGATAAACTCTATATTAGAATCAGGTTCCTTTCCTTTAATTATTGCCGCTATGCTGAGCGCGGGATTTACATGCCCCGCAGTTCCGCCGCCTGTCATTACAACTTTCATAAGCTCTCCGAAAAAAACAAACGCGGTAAAAATAAAAATATGAGATTTATTTTTGGATCTTTGAATACTTGGAAATACAAAGTACTATTCCCATTTCCGCCATAAGGATGACAAGGGAGGAGCCGCCGTACGAGAAAAACGGCAGCGATATACCCGTATTTGGTATTACGTTAGTCACGACCGCTATATTCAAAAACGCCTGTATTGCCACATGCGACACTATTCCCAGCACAACCAGCGACGAATAAAGGTCGGGGGCGCGCTTTGCAATGTGTATTCCGCGCCAAATAAAGACAAGGTAAAGAATGATAACTCCCACCGCGCCGACAAACCCAAGCTCCTCGCAAACGATGGCGTAAATAAAGTCGTTTTGGGGCTGCGACACGAAAAGATGCTTTTGAAGACTGTTGCCGAGTCCACGTCCGAAAAGTCCGCCGGAGCCGACGGCAATCATGCCCTGTACCGTCTGCCATGTGTCGTCTCGCACACTGTAATTCTCGGGATGGAGCCACATGTCAACGCGCCTTTGCACATAATCGGGAAATATCGAAAAAATTTGCTCGGAAAAGTTAAAAACGGCAAAAAGAGCGACTACCACCACGCATATAAAAACAAGATACCATTGCCATTTTCCTCCGCCCGCCCATATGACCGACAGTCCTATAAGAGCGACGATTATAGTACCCGAAAGGTGGTTCTCAAGAATTATCATTGCACAGGCAAGAATTACAAACATCCCCGGCAATACTATGCTGTACCATGTTGACTTCCAAAAATGCCCGACTATGTTTACCTTTCGATAGTTCTTATCAAAATAGTACGCAAGAACAAGCACAAGAGCGAACTTCATTATTTCCG
Source organism: uncultured Clostridia bacterium (assembly GCA_947588825.1). Lineage (GTDB taxonomy): Bacteria > Bacillota > Clostridia > Oscillospirales > CAG-272 > CAKSQF01. Next base: position 25,318 of record CANPZU010000024.1, on the reverse strand, counting down.
AGGGCTGTACGCTGACCGGACCTAAATACAGCCACCTTTGAGCGTCCCCCTTTGAAACCCCCATTACAAGAACAAGAGCAAGCATACCGAGCGCCGCGGCGTATGCGATAAGCGAGCACTTTTTTATAAATCGGTAATCTAAAAAGGAAATAAACGCCATTACGGTACTGCCAAGCAGAACAAATCCCATTTGCTGATTTATATAGTATCTGCTGTTGCCGTACTTCGAATATGCGTAAGCGTAGCTTGCTGAAAAGACCATTATAGAACCGATGCAGACAAGCAGCAATATGATAACGAGCATCGGCCTGTCAATTGTGCCCTTCTCAAATATTTTAAATATTTTTTTATCGCGTTCGGGCAGCGAACCGCTTTCATTCACAGTCTTATCCACAGCACTTCTCCGTCTCGTTTTTTCACAAACGCTCATAGGCGTTAATTGGTTTTGGGTTTTATACTTGCTGCAATCCAAAATATGCAACAACACAAAATACAAATGTTACAAATGAAAATACAAACACCACCTTGTTTTCGCTCCATCCGCACTTTTCAAAATGATGGTGTATGGGCGCCATTTTGAAAACACGCTTTCCGCCAGATATCTTGAAGTATCCCACCTGGATTATATCCGAAAGACTTTCGCAGATGTAAATAACGCCTACGGGCACGAGTATCAAAGGATTGTCTATGGCAAAAGCAAGCGCAACTACCATGCCTCCGAGATACAACGAGCCGGTGTCACCCATAAATATCTTTGCGGGATAAAAGTTGAAAACAAGAAAGCCGAGCGTCGCGCCGACGACAAGCGCCGAAAGAATAAGGGAGGACATATTTTGAAGCGTCATTGAGGCTATGGCAAAAAAGCCGCCTACAACAAAGGTGACGCTCGAAGCAAGTCCGTCTATCCCATCGGTCAAATTGACGCTGTTGACAATGCCGGTTATCAGCACTATCATTATAATGTAATATGCGACGCCGAGTTTGATTTTAATATCAATAAAGGGAATATAAACAGCTTCGTTTATATATCCGAACACCTTCATAAAAAACAGAAAAAGGCCGGCTGCCAAAAGCTGCAGAAAAAATTTCTGACCGGCTTTTAATCCCTGATTTTGTTTCTTGAAAAACTTTGCAAAATCATCTATAAAGCCGATAAGACCGTTCACAAGGGCAAAGCCTATGCAAAGAGTCATTTTGCCGAGATCGACGTTCTCGCCTTTGACAAAGAGAATTATCGAGGCAGCCGCAAAAACAAGAACGCTTGCAAGAATAAAGCTGATACCTCCCATTGTGGGAGTACCCTCTTTATTTTTATGCCATCTTGGGCCGATATCAAGTATTTTTTGTCCCATTTTGAGGCTTTTCAGCATGGGTATCATAATTTTGGACGCATACGCGGTTATAAGGAACACCACTAAAGCACATGCGACAAAATATATAATCATTTGAATTTTCATGATTATTTCCTTTTACTGTTTTTCGGTTTTGACATACCCGATGACCCTCTCAAGCTTTACGCCTCGGCTGGCCTTAAAGAGTATTATATCATCTTTATTGGTATTTTGCAATAAAAATTTTCCCAAAGCTTCCACATCTTCGGTATCTTCGAAAACGAAAATGTTTTCGCTGCTTATTCCGAAATCGGAGGCGGCTTTTGCAATCGCCGCAGCCCTTTTTCCAAAGGTGACGAGCATTCCCACCCGGCAAAGAGCGGCCGCCGCTCCCACCTTTCTATGCGATTGTTCTGAATAGTCGCCTAACTCAAGCATGTCTCCGAGCACGGCGACGCTTCTCTTTTTGTGTCTGATTGCCATTGAGGAGAGCACCTTAAGCGAGGCGATCATAGATTCGGGAGAAGCGTTATAGCAATCCTCTATTATTTCACGCCCGTTTCGGCTGTAAAAATTCTGGCGCATACCTGTAGTTTTGTATGATAAAAGACCGCGCCGTATCTCGTATTCCCCCATGCCCGTTGCCTTTCCCACCGCGTAGGCAAAAGCGGCGTTCATGACATTATGCTCGCCGAAAGTGGGAATAACTATGCTTTCTATCGAGCCTTCCTTTGTGCGAAGGTCAAAGGCACACCCGTTATCTCCTTCGACGATCCTTGTCACGCAGTAATCGCATTCACTTCCTTTTCCAACCTTCAGCGCTCTGTCAGCCGAGGAAAGAAGAGGTTCGTCCCCGTTTATTATCAGAACGTCCTCGGGCGTCATGCTGTCTCGTATTTCAAGCTTTGCAAGGGCAATGCCCTCTCGAGAGCCGAGATTTTCTATATGAGAGCTTCCGACGTTGGTTATGACGGCGATATTCGGACGGACGATATCGGTAAGATAAGATATCTCTCCCCTCGCGCTCATCCCCATTTCAATGACCGCCGCCTCGGTTTCTTCGTCTATTGAAAGAAGTGTCATCGGAAGTCCTATTTTATTGTTATGATTTTCCTCTGTTTTTACGGTTTTAAAATGTTTTGAAAGAACCGCGTAGATAAACTCCTTTGTGGTCGTCTTACCCACGCTTCCGGTCACCGCAACCGTCAGTACGTCAAATTTCGCCTTATACGCTTTGGCAAGTCTCCCAAGCGCCGCCACCGTATCATCTGCAATCACCGCCGAGACGTCTTTGCAGTCGAGTCCGTCGGGTATGTATTCGCAAATGAACGCCTTGGCGCCGCATGCGGCGATATAGTTGTGACCGTCATTTTTCTCTCCTCTTATCGCGATAAAAAGGCAACCTTCACACACCTCTCGCGAATCGGTCGAGACCGCGTATATTCTTCGATCCTCGCCTAAGAGCCGACCGCCCGTCATTCTTGCTATTTCTGACATCAGCAGTCCGTTTGAAACAGATATTTTCATAAAATGATCCTTATATATTTATGGTACAGTCTTATTGCCATGCCCTCACAGCGGCAGTGTTATTTTAAATTTAAATGCCGTGCGGCAAGCGCTTTATTTACCTCGTCCTTTTCCGAAAAAGGTCTTTTGCCTTCTTTTGTGATTTCGTAATTTTCATGTCCCTTTCCGGCAATAAGTATTATCTCACCCGGCACGGCGTTTTTAATTGCAAAGGCGATAGCTTCCCTTCTGTCGACTATCACTTTATACACAGAGTCTTTGTGAACGCCCGCAAGTATGTCGGCAATTATCGCCTCGGGATCCTCAGTGCGGCAGTTGTCGCTTGTGATAATTGAAAAATCTGCGATACGTGTCGCGATCTCGCCCATTACAGGTCTTTTGGTTTTGTCTCTGTCACCGCCGCATCCGAAAAGCACTGTAAGGCGCTGCGAATCTCTTTTCGCGCCTTTTATTATGTTAAGTACGTTTTCAAGCGCGTCGGGCGTGTGAGCATAGTCGATAATCGCGGTGAAAGGACAGCCTCTCGGAGTCGCTCTTTCCATTCTTCCCGGAACGCCGCTAAGCTCGTATATCCCACGCTCCACAGTTTTTACGTCTATACCCAGCAGTATGGCGCACAGCGCGGCTCCCATCGTATTATAGACCGAGATCACACCCGGGATCGACGTGTCGATGCTTGCCGTTTTGTTTGCTCCATTGTATATGTCGTATCTCACGCCTTCCATGGAATCATAAATAATATTTGCGGCACAATAATCGGCGCCCTTGTCAGAAAGCGAATAAGTGACGCTCCTGCACAGCTTTTTTTCCGCCGCTTTTTTTACATATGCGTTATCTATGTTGAATATTCCAAGCTTCGAGCTGCTAAAGAGCATTTCTTTTGCAAGCGCGTACTCCTCCATGGTACGGTGAAAATCAAGATGTTCCTGAGTCAAATTTGTGTAAATTGCCGCCTCGAAGGTTATTGGGGCAACTCTTCCCAAAGCCAGCGAATGAGAAGATACCTCCATAAACACGTATTCCACACCGTCCTTTTTCATCATGGCAAGGATGGAATACAGATTTTCGGGGTCGGGAGTCGTCATGCTCGCTTCATATGCTTTATCTCCCCATTTGTTTATTATCGTGCCGAGCACGCCGCATTTGTATCCGGCATTCTCGAATATATGGGAAAGCATAAAGACGCTGCTCGTCTTTCCGTTGGTCCCCGTGACTCCTACTATCTTAAGAACTTTTTCCGGGTTACCGTTTGCATTGGAGAAAATATACGCGGCAGCCCGTCGTGAGCTTTTTACAAGCACATACGGAAGCATCCGGCACTCCGGTATTTTCTCAACGATCGCAACGACCGCGCCTTTCTCTTTGGCGTCCTTTATAAACGTGTGTCCGTCAAATTTCGTTCCGGTGATGCACAGAAATGCAAAACCCTCTCGGACTTTGTCGCTGCTCCCCGTAACTCCCGATATTTCAACATCCTCGCAGCCGTTAAAACTGATAATTTCCCGTTCGGCGCCCCTTAAAAGCTCTTTGACCCTCATATGCGCAAAGCTCCTTTCTTTTGTGAAATCGCCTGACCCAACTAACCGACAACCGTTTCATCCGAATCGTCAAGATATCTGCATTCAATGGTAATAACATCCCACTCCTGCACTCGAGTGTCCTTTTGCACACTTTGCGATATAACCGTGGCGCCCGTACCCTGACTGTAATTTTGGGCTCCCTCTATCAGCACATTGAGCTTCTTTGACTGAAGAAGTTTTATCGCCGTGGTGACATTCATACCCACAAGGTTCGGAACGGTGACCGGTTTATCTTCCTCGATTCCGCCGGTGTAAAGTATTATTCTGCCGTCTATATTTGTAATACTGTCTCCCGCGGCGGGTATCTGCTTTGTAACGGTTTTGCCGTCTCCGACTATTTCATACTGCAGGCCGAGCTTCTCAATCGCAGTGATCGCCCTTTCCGTCGAATAGCCTCGATAATTTCCAACCTTGACCGCGATTCTTGACATTTCAGCCTCGCTGTATTCCCTCTCTATTCCGAGATAGGGCAAGACTTGACCGAGCAGAGCCGCGACATAAGGAGCCGAAACCGTGCTTCCGTATCTGTTGCTTGTCTGAGGCTCGTCAACAATGATTATTGCGACTACCTGAGGATCGTCTGCAGGAGCTACCGCAACGCACGAACCTACCCTCGCTCTTTTATCTTGGGAGTCTCTCTTTTCCGAGGTACCCGTTTTGGCGGCGATTTTATAACCTGCCACATATGCGTTCTTTACTCCGTTTCCCGTTGAAACGCCGTCCTCGAGCACACTCATGATGCTGCGGCAAACATCCTCGCTGACGATTTGTTTTTTATATTCCGTCTCGTATGAGATAACCGTATTTCCGTCTCCGTCGATAAGGGCGTTTACAAGTCTCGGCTTGACCAGCTTTCCGCCGTTTGCCACGGTGCTCACCGCCGTTACCTGTTGAAGAAGCGTCGTCTTAAAGGTCTGACCGAAGCTGTAGCAAGCCAGCTCGACGCTGTTGAAGCCGGAAAGCGCCACATAAAGCCCGTTTGCTTCGCCCGGAAGATCGACGCCGGTTTTCGATGTGTATCCGAACGCCTCAAAATAAGAGTAAAACTTTGAAGCTCCCAGTCTTGCGGCAATAGTCATTATGGTAGGGTTGCAGGATTTTTGAAGCATCAGTGAAAAGGGATTAGTCCCGTGTCCTCTCGACTGGTGACATCTGATCGTCGTCCCGCTGACTCTGAGGCTTCCGTTACAGGTAAATACCGACGAAAAGGTAACGACGTCCTCTTCAAGCGCGGCGGCAGTAGTCATTATTTTCATTGTGGAACCCGGCTCGTAAAGGTAAGAAACCGTCTTGTTGTTCCACAGACCGTATAGCAGCTCCCAGTAAAGCTCATTGTATTCGCTTGAATCCTTTGCAAGGCCCGAGGCATCAAGGAGCGCCTGCGAATCGGCGTCAAGGGTGTACGGATCGTTTAGATCAAAGGAGGGATACGTACCCATGGCGTACACCTCGCCCGTTGTGGGATTCATGACGATGCCCGCGGTTTTGTTTTTTGCCAAAGAATCGTAATATGTCCGCTCAAGCTGTTCCTCGAGCATACTCTGTATTGTCGCGTCTATGGTCGTGACAACGCTCAGTCCGTCCTTGGCGTCTATGTACAGATCGTACTCGGAGGGCATGCTTTGGCTTTGGGCGTTCTTAGTCGTTATGTACCTTCCGGGCGTTCCCGTCAGATGCTCGTTATACTGCAGCTCTATTCCGATAAGTCCGCCGTCCGTTCCCGTTATCCCTATAACGCTCGCGGCAAGCGAGGAATAAGGATAGTACCTCATAGTGGTCGCTTCAAGATACACGCAGGTGGTCAGCCTGTTTTCAGAAATGAACTGACGGATACGGTCTGCGGTATCTGTATCAACGTTGCGCTTTATGGTCTCGTCCTTTCTGTTTATTTTTTGAGTCTTGCTGTATATCTCGCTGTAGTCCATTTCGAGTATTTCCGAAAGAGTCCTTGATATAAGATCGGCATACTTTATTCCCTTCTCGTCATTTCTGTCGGCGTTTTGTATGTCGGAGGGAGAAATGAAAACTCTGTATGTCGTGGAATTTGTTGCAAGGGGGATCATGTTGCGATCATATATCATTCCCCGCTCCGCCGGTATTTCAGACTCCTGCTGGATATTGTCGATAACCTGACTTTGATACTTTTCGTAATCGATTATCTGCATCGTAAAAAGTGTTACAACAAGGCATACGCAGACAACGCCCATTACGCCAAACCATATTAAAGCCCGTGTATTTGTCGTTTGAAATTTATTGTGCGCCATTTATTTTTCACCTACATTGAATTTGCTTTAGTAAAATTGAGAGTATGAGATAATTATACCTCCTACTCTCAAAATAATCAATACATTTTTATTCGTTTCCGAGCAAATTATTCCATGACTTGAGCAAATTATCTGCAAGAGCGAAAAGCGCGTCAGTGACAGCGTTCATCGTCCCGTCTTCTTCAACCTCGTATACTTCTATTTTCTCGTCGTCCTTTACGTCGATGTACTTTTTATCCACATCCTCCGAACCCATAAGACCGAGCTCATCCTTTGCGTATTTCTCGATTTCCACAAGGTCGTATTTGCGATCAAGCTCGGAGTTCAGCTTCTTTTCCTCGCTCTTTAAAGTATCAAGTTCCTGTCTTAAGTCCGAGACTTCCCTTGTATACTCGTTAAGGGTCACATAGTTGCTGACGCACATCATAAGAAGAACGGTCAGTATAACGAGTATGATCACAAGTCCGACGGGAAACGGCTTTTTGCTTTTTGACTTCACTGTATGAGTTTTGACCTTCACCTTGCCAACCTTATTGCGGCGTTCCTGTTCGGAGGAAGGGGTATTCTCATAAGTCCTTGTTATGCTTATTCTGTTATCAGACTGACTGCGATAACCATTGGTTTTCATTTCGCGATATCTCCCTATGTGCTGATCTATAATTTTTCGACCACACGAAGCTTTGCGCTTCTTGATCTCGGATTTGCCATAAGCTCCTCTTCGCTCGGAAGAATTGGCTTTTTGTTGAGCATCCTGACGCTCGGCTTTTTATTGCACACGCAAACAGGAAAGTCGGGAGGACAGGTACACCCGCGTGAAAGATCTGCAAATGTCTGTTTTGCGATCCGATCTTCAAGCGAATGGAAGGTTATAACCGCCAAGCGTCCCCCGCTCACAAGCCTGTCCGCCAGCGCTCTGAGGGTAGGCTCTATGACTTCAAGTTCGCTATTAACCTCTATGCGGATGGCCTGAAAGCTTCTTTTGCACGGGTGATGCCGGTCGTTTCTCGCCTTTGCGGGCATTGCCGATTTAATTACATCCGCAAGCTGAAATGTCGTGCATATTGGCTCTTTTTCCCTTCTCTGCACGATCTTTGACGCTATCTGTGGGGCAAAACTCTCTTCTCCGTACTCCCTTAAGATTCTTTTGAGCTCGCTTTCGGAGTAGGTGTTGACGACGTCGAAGGCGCTGAGGGTTTGACCTGTGTCCATGCGCATGTCAAGCGGCGCATCGTGCATGTACGAAAAGCCTCTCTCGGGCGTATCGAGCTGATATGAAGAAACTCCGAGATCGATAAGCGCTCCGTTTATTTTATCGATTCCGAGTGAATCCAGTATTTTCTCCACTTCAAAGAAGTTGTCCTTCACGGTTATAAGCTTGTCCTTATAGACTTTGAGCCTCTCTTGGACGGCGTTGATTGCCGCAATGTCGCGATCGATCGCCACAAGCTTTCCGTTTTTTATTTTTTTGATAATTTCAAGTGAATGACCTCCGCCTCCCGCGGTGCAGTCGACATAGTATCCGTCGCCGACCCTGAGGCTCTCTACGCACTCACTGAGCATAACAGAATAATGATCAAACTTTGCCATAAACATTCCCGCTTTGGCCTTCCTTTGACCGGACTCACATTCCGCGGGCTATAAGAAGCTTTCTGAGCTCGTCCACGTTGGTGTTCTGCATCTTACTGTCAAAAATCTCTTCGTTCCATATTTCCATATGGTCCCTGACCCCGGTGCTTACTATGTTTTTTGTTATTGAAGCGTATTTAAGATACTCCGCTGGAAGCGCCAATCTGCCCTGCGAATCTATCTCCCCGTCTTCGGAATTGGCATAGACCCATTCAATAAGCTCGTAATAGGAACCTAAGTCCGAAAAGCTGTTCAGCTCCTCTTCAAAGTGTTTCCAGCTTTCCGCGCTGTAAACCCTTATACATGTCGACGTTAGACTTTTGGCTACCACGACTTGGGCGCCGAGTTCTTCACGGTATTTTGAGGGCACAAACAGACGGTTTTTGCTGTCTATTGTATGCCTTTGTGTTCCACGCATAATCACTCACGCTCCCTTTCGCTCCCAAGATCTCCACTGAGATGATTATATAACCCTTCTCGCGTGAAATCAAGTACAATCGTATAAGCAATTTTGATGATTTAACGTTTTTTTCATCATCTCAAAACACATTTTTACATCAATTCAAGGCATTTTGAATTTATGTTCTTTTTTGCTATTAATTTCCGCTTAAAGCAAATAAAAAGTACACACAAAACGAAAATGTGTGTACTTTTTTTAGATATAAGCGGAAGCTAAAAATCGTATTATGGAAAAGCTTATCCTTACAGCAAAGCGATCACATCAAAAGTCAGATATTCTTCAAGCGGTCCGCCGTGCTTTATCATCTCCCTTGCGGTCAGTGAGGAAATGTGTTCAAGTTCGGGGCGCGTCGGAAGTATCATCGTTTCTATAGGGCAAATTGACATGTTGACCGAGTTCAGCATCTTTTCATACTCGAAATCGGAGCCGTTTCGCGCGCCTTTGATTATTACAGAAACGCCGTTGTCCGCCGCGTATTTTGCGACGAGTCCGTCTGTTTTATCGACGCGCACGCCTCTTATATCCCGGCACATAACACTCAGCATCTCTTCCCTTTTTTTAAGCGGAAACATGTATTTTTTCTCGCTGTTCACGCACAAACAGACAATGACCTCATCAAAAATCGCGGCGCTCCTTTTTATAAGGTCGTAGTGACCCTTTGTCGGGGGATCAAAGCTGCCCGTTATCAGCGCTCTCTTCATAAATTTCACTTCCTTTTCTCAGCAGGGTTATATACACCTTGCCGTATTTGTAAAATCTTTTGAGTTCCAATCCCTCGCATGAAAAGGCGTCCTGTCTGTCGCTTTCACAGACGACATGCGCGCTGCGATTCAAAAGATCGTATTTTATAAGAAGGGGCAACGTCTCGTGAATAAGGGAGGTAGCGTAAGGCGGATCAAGAAAGACGAGATCAAATCTTTCTTTTCCCGCAAAGCTCCTTAAGAGATTTTTACAGTCCGTCGTCAATATTCTCGTCTTTTCATACAGCTTTGTTTTTTGCGCGTTTTTCTTTATTATGTCGGTCGCTCTTTTATCTGCGTCGCATATTACCGCAAGCGCCGCGCCTCTTGAAAGAGCTTCAAGCGCGAGCTGCCCCGACCCGCCGAAAAGGTCAAGTACCTTTCGCCCCTCGATGTCGAACTGTATCATCGAAAAGATCGCTTCCTTCACCCGCTCCCCGGTCGGCCTTGTTATATCGTCTCCCTCAAGGGTTTCAAGCCTTGTTCCCTTGGCGCTTCCCGTTATTATTCTCATTCTTTCTTTTGCCTTTCACCGTGATAATAATTGTAAATGCTCTCGGCATCCCTTTTGGATATTCCTTTTATAGCTTCAAGCGTTTCTATATCAGCGTCCTTTACGGCGCTTATTGTTTTGAGATTTGCAAGTATCAGTATCGCCTTCTTTTGCCCTATACCCTTTATATTTTCAAGCACCGAACGCTTGAGGGTCTTTTCCTTGGCGCTTTTCATTCTTGAAATGGCAAAACGGTGCACTTCCTCTTGGATTTTGTATATAAACACGAATACCGACTGCTCTCTCTTTATCCCTATTTCCCTTTCGCCGTCCGTAAGAGTGCGGGTCTTATGGTGCTCGTCCTTGACCATGCCGAGAATCGGGACATCGATATTGAGTTTTTTAAACAGTTCTTTTACCGCAAGCACATGCCCTTTTCCTCCGTCGAGCAGGAAAAGATCCGGAAGAGGATTTTCGCTTGCATGGGCAGCTCTGCGCTCAAGCGCCTCGCACATTGATGCGTAGTCGTCCTGAGAATCGGTGCCCTTTATTTTGTATACCCTATAACCGCTTTTTTTGAATTTACCGTCGACAATGCTTATAAGTCCCGCCGTTATGTTGTCCGAACCGTAGTTTGATATATCCACGGACTCGATATTCTCAGGTACGACCTCAAGTCCCGCAAGCTCGGCAAGCCTTATAAGTACCGCCGAGTCCTTTTCGCTTTCGAAAACATACTGCTTTGCGTGAAGCGCGGCGTTTTCCTCCACCATTTCGCACAGTTTTTTCAGCACTCCCTTTTGAGGGTGCTTGAGCACGACCTTGCTTTCTGAGGTTTCGCTGAGAAATTGGGAAAGCAGCGAAAGCGTTTCTTTTGAAAGCTCAAATCCAAGCAGCAGAGTTTTCGGGATGTACTCCCTTCTTGAATACATGTCAAAGATGAACGCCGCTAAGGTATCGTCGTTTACTATCTGCTCCGCCCCGAAAATATAGTTGTCAGAATCTATCACCGCTCCGTCGCGCACGCAGTAAATCGCAAGACAAGCGCAGGTGTTGTCCGCGTAAAGGGACAAAATGTCGTATTCGTCCTCGGGCGCACCCACGACCTTTTGTTTTTCCCACAAATTTTTTATGACGTTTATCCGATCGCGGTATATTGCCGCCGCTTCGAACATTAGATTCGAAGAAGCGTATTTCATCTTCTTCTCAAGCTCGTCTTTTGTATTTGCAAAGGAGCCCTTTAGAAATGTCAGCACTTCTTTGAAATTTTCCTTATACTCCTGCTTTGACACATTGCCCGTGCAAGGAGCGCAGCACTGACCGATATGACTGTAAAGGCAGGGGCGCACCTTGCCTATGCTTTCGGGAAAGCGGTATTTGCAGACGGGCAGACCGAAGCTCTTTTGAGCCGTCTTTACTATACCCCAAGCGACTCCCGTGCCCGAATAAGGTCCGAAGTACTTAGCGCCGTCCGAAACGCGTTTTCTCGTGACGGTAAGAGTCGGATAATCGCCGAGCACGTCAGCCCTGATATAGGGGTAGCTTTTTGCGTCCTTGAGTCTTATATTGTACTTTGGCTTATGAAGCTTTATAAGCTTGTTTTCAAGGGCAAGAGCTTCAATCTCGGTATCTGTGCGCATTATGTCAAAGTCGCGCACTTCGGATACCATACGGGCAGTTTTCAGGTTTTTCTCGCCGTCTTGAAAATACTGCGATACCCGAAAGTGCAAAGCCTTTGATTTTCCAACGTATATGACCTTGCCCGAGGCTCCGTACATGATATAAACTCCCGGAGAAGCCGGCAGCGCGTTCGCTTTTTCTCTGAGTTGCTTTAAAGATTTTCTTTCTGTTTCTGACATTTTACAAAAATAAGCAGACTACTGTTTAAGCAGCCTGCTTCTTCTTTCGATCGTATTTACTCTGCAAGACCGTCTGAAATAAGTTCGCAAAGGCCTTCAAGCGCCTCCTGCTCATCGGGACCGTCGGCGATAAGCGTGATGGACATATCCTTGTCGATACCGAGATACAATACGCCGAGCAGACTCTTGGCATTCACTCTTTTCTCGCCTTTTTCCACCAACACAGAGCTTTTATAGGAATTTGCTTTCTGAATGAACAATGTAGCGGGTCTTGCATGAAGCCCCACGGAATTTTTGACTGTTATTTCACGTGATACCATTATCGACACTCCGTTCATCAATAAATCTGAGTTCTTGAAATACTTTATGCTTATTATAGCAAATATCAGGCTTAAAATCAATAGCTTTTAAGAAAAAAATATTTTTTTAGGCTATTGAAGTAATTATTGCCGAACAGTAAAAGCTGTCCGAATAAAGCTCTAAAACTTTGCCGACTCCCAAATAGTAGGATCCGGACAGATGAAAACCGTCGTCAAAGAAAGCTCCCCTGACTTTGACCGTACAATCGACTTCAAAATGCTCCGAGTCTATCGTGTCAACGAAAATCGGGTAGTCTCCGCCATCGTTAAGCGTTACTGTGCGGCTGTTAGTAAATTTGACGTCTTCCACCGTTCCGAAAAGCTCGCCATTCCAGTAAAGCGTGTCATCTGTGTTTATCATGTCTATCTGCTCGGCGTCAAGATTTTGAATCTTTACCGTCACCGTCGCCTCCTCGGTGTAAATTACCTTGCCGATAAAATCGATGATAGTGCCTCTGAATATGATAACGAACAGCGAGGCGAGCACCGCCACGATTATGAGAAAGTCTATTATATTGAATCTCACTCCGCGTTTTTCACTCATATCATTCGCCTCCCTCGGAAATCGCCGACGCTTTATCCACCGATATTATGCTTCCGTCACCGTAAAAGCCGTATGTCCTGAACTTGAGATCCGCTCCGGCCCGCAGCTCGCACCCGTTGACCTCAAGCACGCCCAAATCGCCGTCTGGCTCCGCCTCAACAGTAATAATAAGATCGATATATCCGACATAATCAGCGTAAATAAGCTCTCCGTTTGTTCCGTAACGATTTGTCGGCTCACGGTGCTCCCTATATGTTATTGAGATAATTTCACCTATTGACTTGCCACTTTCCCTCTCGTAAACTGTATCTCCCACCTGAAGAGACGGACATCCGACAACATAATCCGCGCCCTTTGTGATCGAGTAAAGGTCGGTATTTATCTTAGGCACCATTATCACATATTCATAAGCGCCGCCCGCGTCTTTTGAGTCGCCCTCGCCGTTTGAGTCGCCCGAAGATCCTCTTAGCATCATGAAGGCGAAAATGATAACGGCAAGCACTCCGCACGAGGCTATGATTATGATGACTATATCAATAACGTTCAGCTTTCTTTTATTCTGTTTTACGTTTTCTTCGCTTTTCATATAAGTAAAAACGATCCTTCCCAAAAGAATATTTTAAATAATTATAAGGAGTGTGCGACATTTCAGATGCCGCCGAAGGTTATAGTAACGTCGCTGGAAATACTCTCAAGATAGTCATAATGCTGCTTTGTGCTCATATCGGCAATCCTTGTCATCGATTCCGAGAGTCCAAGAAGGACCCAAAACATCAGGCATATAATCGGTTCCTCCCACACATATGTGAAAACGCCGCTAACCATCATTGCGCATATGGCGAAAAATATGCCTAAAGAACATATCCTATACTCCTTGTCCGCACGTTTTTTGCAATATACCGTAAAGGTTCTTACAGCATATATAATAAGCACCGCAGCAAAAAAGAGCGAACCGAAAATGCCTATCTGCAAAAGAATCTGCAGCAGAAGGCTCATGCTGTTTGCGGGGACGGGCAGCTCGGAAGACGTATATGAGGAAAAGGCGGCCATAAACACATCCTGACCCGTTCCTATACCGAAAATCAAATGATCCCTTATTACCTTCAAGCTTATGCCCCATACCTGAACCTTATAGCTTTGGGAAACATCCGAGTATGTCACAAAGGTGATAAATTTTGAAACGTCAGATCCGCTGACAAGACATGACACAACCGGTATAAGAAGAATAAGAAGAAGGATTATAGCGACCGTTTTTCTTGAATATATCATGAAAAAGGCGACTACCGCGGCCGCAAGAACGAGCATGGCAAATACCGAACCGCTGACAAACACACATGCAAGCTGCAATATCATAAGAATCAAATACCAAGGCTTATATTTGGCAGATGACAGTGCCTTTGACATAGACACAATAAACGCGGCGCTCATATACCACGCGAGAGTATGCTCGGAAGCGAAGACGCCCTCGGTATACAGACTAAGGGTGGAAATTGACTGTATCAGCGCGAAAATCGCGACATAAAGCGAGGAGGCGAGAAATGCGTTAACACTGCGCTCCACCCACTCTTTTGACTTTATAAGATTCTTTATCACAAAATACGCCAGCATAAACGATATGCTCACGAGAGAGGACATCAGACTGTCCTTAAACAGGCTTGTATTTTGCACGGAAAAAACGGTGAGAAGAGCGATAAGCAGCACCCAGAAATCAAGAAAGGTAAAGCCTATCGTCCTTTTCCCCATCGCCGCTTTTATAAAATAACACACGCCCACGTACGTGACCGTAAGCGCGCAAAACAGCGCCGGATCATCGGTCAAGGAATAAAGAGGAGCTATAAAAATAAGCAAAAGCACCCCGAACTCGGGAACAAAGAAAACCCTTACGGCGCATATCAAAATAAGCAAAAAGAGCAGTATCGATACGACCGAAAATCTAAATGTCAGTATGCCGCATAAAAGTCCGAGGCAAAAAAGTAGCACGCCGAACTGATTGTCCGACTTTTTGATATCTTGCTTTTCGTGACTGCATCCCATAACCGAGAATATAAGAAAGCTTCCGAAAATACCCCCTCTGAGACAATCGTAAACCGTCTGATCTCTGTTCATAAGCGCAGGAAGAGAAAACAAAAGCACAATTATTCCCTGACCGAGGGTTAATATTGCGGAAAGCGGCGTTTGAGATAAGAACAGGGTTATTGCCTGAGTGGCGGTCACCGACATACCGAACGCCAAAAGAAATATACCCACGCTCATCATGGGCAGCGCGACAAGCCGCAAAAGCAGCGATTTAAAAGCGTTGACTAAAAAGCTGCTTTCAATCGCGCCGGTTATCCTTGTTTTAAGAGGATATTTCACCGACGCTTCGTTGTATATTCCGACGTTTCTTCCGAATTCCTCGGTTCCGACGACCCGCTTGGGACGTCTTTTCAGCTTGTCTTTAACATAGCCCGCAGCTTTAAGTATAAAACCGATAAGAACAGATTCCTTTACAAGCGCGCTAAGACGGTCGCCCGACCTGAAGAACTTTCCGATAAAGGACTTTTTAACAAAGCTGTATATCGCATCGGTGACGGTGTTTACAGCCGCATGAAATATTCCGAAAGCTTTTTTCTTTTTTTGCTTTTGCGCCATGCTCACGGCCGTCCTCCTTTGCCTTTTATATTTTCCGTTTGATTGCCGCTTGTCGGTCATACTGCGGTATTATTATATTTTTTATATTGAATTCTTAAATTTTAGCGTTGATCAGAATAGATCGGGTCTGTTTTTCATCGTAATGGCGAGGGCCTGTTCCCGCCGCCATTTTTCAATTTTTTCATGGTCGCCCGATAAAAGCACGTCGGGTACCCTTTCTCCCATAAAATCGTACGGCCTTGTATACTGCGGATACTCTAACGCTCCGGAAGCGATGCTCTCGTTTTCATAACACTCGCTGTCGGAAAGCACTCCGTTGACAAGTCGGGACACGGCGTCTATAAGGATGCAGGCGGGCAGTTCTCCCCCGGTGAGGATATAATCGCCCGCCGATATCTCCATGTCGGCAATCTTATCGATCACACGGCGGTCGACTCCCTCGTAGTGGCCGCAAAGCAGAATGATATTATCGTACATCACAAGCTCTCCGGCGAGTTTTTGAGTGAGTTTTTGACCCTGCGGGGACATGTAAACACAGACAGACCTTCCGCACAGCGTTTGCCTTATCGCCTGATAGCAGGCGTAAATCGGCGGAGCGCTCATAAGCATCCCCATTCCTCCTCCGTACGGAGTGTCGTCCACACGTCTGTGTTTGTCGGTCGAATAATCCCTTATGTTGTGGCACCTTACATCTATTATTCCCGCTTTGCGGGCTCTGCCTATGACGCTTTCGCTTGTCACACAGTCTATAAGCGAGGGAAAGAGAGTCATAACATCAAAACGAATGTGCTCTTTCATTACAGAAGTCCTTCAATAAGCGTGACGTAAACTCCGCTTTCGATATCTATTTTGTTTATAAATTGGCTGACCGCGGGAATGAGACCGGTTTTGCCATCTTTTTTTTGCACTTCATAAATGTCCTGGGCACCCTGATTGAACACATCGCTCACCACGCCGTACACTTGACCGCTTGTGCTGTCTATCACGGGCAGTCCGATGATATCGGCAATAAAACAGCTTCCCTCGCTTATTGGTATATCCTCTCTTTTGGCATATACGCAGACGCCTTTCAGCTTTATTGCCTCTTCAAAGCTATCACAGTTTTTAAAATGCACAAGCTGCATATCACGGCCGACCGGCACGCTTTTGGTGCAGCTCATGGGAAAATACTCTCCCTCTTTTTTTACATAGAGCGTTTTAATAGACGCCAGCGCATCCGGGCTGTCACAGTAATTTTTCATTTTTATATCGCCGTGCACCCCGTGAGTGTTAACTATAATGCCGGCTTCAAGATATTCCTTCATACTCTTTTCCGCATAGGTAGTCAATTATCGACTGTCGATTATCGATTGTAGATTGCCGATTGTCGATTGTCGATTGTCGATTGTAATATTTTTTAAAATTTTAAATTAAAATAAACCTACCTATGATAATAAGAAATTATAACACAGCAGCCGTTTAAATAAGTTAATTTTTTGTTAATTTCACACTTCAGCCTTATACATGCCGGTTATCTCACAGACATACATGCTGTGATAGTCGTCATTTTTGTAGTTTGAAAGCACGGTTTTGTCGATAAAACACTCTTTTCTGAGGTCGTCGGCGTACAGCTTTTTAAGCGTGAGCACACTTTCCGACTGCTCAAAGGCTACAAGACCATCGATCTCAATACAGGTAAGATTGCATTTTTTTATCTTGTCAATATCGCGTCCGCTCTGTGAACCGCATATCTTGTGCGCGTCCCTGTACTTTTCTTCAAGGATGTTCACACTTAAATACTCACTTTCCTCAATAAGTTTATGGGTGTGCCTTTGAGGACGTATGAAAAGCACGCACACCGGCTTACCCCAAAGTATTCCGGCGCATCCCCAGCTTGCGGTCATTGCATTCGGACGCTTGTTTTCTTTGTCATAGGTTGTAACAAGCAGCCATTTGTCACCCACCTCTTCAAAGACATTAAAGTCAATTTCTGCCACATTTTTCTTAATAAAGTTTTTCATAATCACAGCAGCTCCTTACTTAGGTAAATTTTATGTTAACAATCATAAAAAAATATATACTTATCTATTCATTATGACTATAATATAAATTATACACAACTTCCCCTCGGTTGTCAACATATTCCGTTACATCTTTTAGCATTCTTATATCCTTATATTTACTATCTTATACTATCCTTATCCTCAACCATGAAAGGAAACCGTATATATGAAAAAGGCACAGGGAAAACTCTTCACACCTTCCGGCATGAAGCTTCTTACTTCAATGCTCTTTTCAGTCATTTTCTTTTTCATTCTGTCGGCGGTATCGGGAAGCGGCGATACAAAAAACAGATACGCCGTAATTTTTGTCACCGTTCTCTACCTGCTGTGCACCTTTCTCACGCATATCATAATCAGCTATGTTTTTTACAGAAAATACGAAAATGACGTGGAAAGACATTTTTCCGACGATATAGGAGCCGGACTTTACAACAATTTAAGCGTTCCTTTCGCGGTGTGCGACCAGCACGGAATTATCAAACTTTACAATAAAGCCTTCGCACGGATGCTTGACACCGCCGAGATCAAAACAAAAAAGCTTTCCGCCGTCACGGGATTTGGAATAGACAAGCTTATGCAAAGCGGGAACGACGGTATAAAGGCGACCCTGTCTGACAGTATATATCTTGTCAAGGGCAGTATAGCTTCTCCGAACGCTCCCAACCTGTTTTTGACTGTATGGTACGACGTCACGGACCTTGAGGAACTCCGAAGGACCCAGCGCGACAACGACGCGCTTGTCGCCCTTATCGTCATAGACAACATCGAAGAACTTTTGCGTATCGAGCAGGAAAACTTCGGAAATGCCGCCGCCGAGGTTGACAGCATACTTATTCAGTGGGCGGCAAGCTTCAACGGAGTCATAAAAAGATACGAAAGCAACAAGTACATTCTTATATACAGATCAAAATACCTTTCGGAGTTTATTGAAAACAAGTTTGAAATACTTGAAAAAATACGCTCCATTAAGGTGGGAGTCAATATGCTCTCGCTGACGGTTTCTATCGGCACCTCAGATATCGGTTCCACATTCCAAGAGCGCGAAAGAAACGCACAGTCGGCGCTTGAAGTGGCGCTTGGACGCGGAGGCGATCAGGCTGTGGTAAAGACCGAATCAAACGTACTCTTTTTCGGCGGAATAGTGAAGGGATCGCAAAAGCGTTCCACCGTCATGTCAAGAACGATCGCCCAAGCGCTCATGTCAATCATCGCAAAGAGCAAAAATGTGCTTATAATGGGACACCGCAACCCGGATTTTGACAGTATAGGCGCATGCGTTGGTGTGGCGCGTCTTTGCATGTTCTGCGGTATAAAATGCAATATAGTGATCGACCGCAATAACAAAAATCTGCAAAAATGCTTTGAAATGCTCTCGTCTCTGCCCGCATACGACGATATGTTCGTCTCGGCATATGACGCGCAGGATTATATTTCCTCAAGCACTCTTCTGATAATAACCGATGTGAACAATCCGACGCAGTTTGAAGCGCCCGATGTGGCAAAGAATGTCAGCCGTATAGTATACATCGACCATCACAGGATAACCAACGAGTTTGAAGTGTCTCCCATACTTTATTACATCGAACCGTCCGCATCCTCCACCTGTGAGCTTATCGCCGAGATACTCGAATACTCGCTGCCCGTCGGCAAGCTGACCATGCAGGAAGCCAACCTGATGTACGCGGGAATACTCCTTGATACAAAGCGTTTTTCCCTAAACACAGGTACAAGGACGTTCACCTCGGCGAATTACCTAAGGAGCGTCGGAGCCAATCCCATGGCGTCTCAGGAGCTGTTCAAGACCTCTCTTGACGAGCTGCTGAGGGAAACAAGGTTTCAAAAGCAGATAAAGGTATACAGAGAGAAGATTATTATCTCTCTGAATAATGAAAAGGACAATACCATGGCGGACAGCATCGCCGCAGCGAAATTTGCCGACAAGCTTCTGACAATAGACAACATAGAGGCTTCCTTTGTACTTCTGCAAATAGACAACAATGTCAGGATATCGGCCCGTTCCACCGGAAAAATCAACGTTCAGATTATTCTCGAACGTCTCAAAGGAGGAGGCCATTACGACGCCGCCGCAACAATGCTTTCCGACATTCCGCTTGAAAACGCCATGATAATGCTGAAGGAATCCATAGACCGATATCTTGATGTCGATTCAAAGGCGCAGGATAACGACAAAGACTGAAAAAAACAAAACTACTCACTCTACTTACCGAAAGGAGACAATGGACAATATATGAAGCTGATACTTTTAAAAGATGTGAAAAGTCAGGGAAAGAAAGGAGACCTCATAGAGGTTTCGGACGGATACGCGAGAAACTACCTTATACCTAAAGGACTTGCCGTCGAAGCAAACTCCGCGGTAATGAACGACTTTAAAAACAAAGAGTCGGCAAAAAAGCACCGCGACGATATGGAAAGAAAAAGCGCAAACGAGCTCGCCGCGCTGCTTGGGGAAAAGACGGTATGCATTGAGATAGCCTCGGGAGCGGACGGCAAGCTTTACGGCTCCGTGACGGCAAAGGAGATATCCGAAAAGCTTGAGAGCGACTTTGCTATAGTCCTTGACAAACGAAAAATAGTCCTTGACAGACCGATAAAGGCGTACGGTGATTACACATTAGACGTGAAGCTTTATCCCGAGGTGACGGGAAAGCTGCATGTAAAGGTAAAAAGCAAGTAAGGGCTTATTTGTATTCACAAAAAATAAAAAGGACGGAAAAATCATCACATGCCAAACGATCTGATAACAAGAAAACTTCCCTTTTCACTTGAAGCCGAGCAGTCGGTCCTCGGTTCCATCCTTATCGACCCGGAAAAATTCGGAGAGGTGTCCTCCATCATAGACTTTGAGGATTTTTATCTCACCGAGCATCAGGAAATATACATGGCAATGCAGCGTCTGTTTTTAAGCAGCAAGCAAATCGACCCTGTGATCCTAATGGACGCTCTTGTTCAGGAAGGCGTTTACGATATTGACCAGGCAAAAAGCTATATCAAAATCATCGCCGAGATTGTTCCCTCCGCAAAAAACGTCAGAGACTACGCCGAAATCGTAAAAAACAAGAGTCTTCTGCGCAAGCTTATAGAAGTCTGCGGAAAAATCACCGACGACGCGTTTGCGGAGGCGGAGGACGCTTCATACATTGTCGACAGCGCCGAAAGCAGGATATTTGAAATCGCCCAAAACAAGCAGCAAAATGATTTTACGCACATCAGAACGGTGATAATCGAAACATACCGTCAAATAAAAGAAATTGCGGAAAATCCCAACGAGTCGATCGGCGTCCCAACAGGTTTTTCGGGAATTGACAAAATGCTTGTGGGAATGGGAAAAAGCGATCTTATACTGATCGGCGCGCGTCCGGGAATGGGCAAAACCAGCTTTGCTCTCAATATTGCCACTAACGTCGCGCACAGAAGCGGCAAACAGGTGTGCATCTTTTCGCTGGAAATGTCAAAGGAACAGCTTGTTTCACGTATGCTTTCAAGCGAAGCGCTCATCGAAAGCACAGTGATGAGAAGCGGTATGCTGAGCGCCGAAGACTGGAACAAGCTTGCAAATGCCTCTTCTTATCTTTCCGAGTGCGATATCTATATCGATGATACCACAGGAATAACAGTGACCGGCATGAAGGCAAAGCTCAGAAGAATGAAAAATCTCGGACTGGTAATAATCGACTATTTGCAGTTAATGCAAAGCGAAAGACGAAACGAAAGCAACAGGGTTCAGGAAGTCGCCGACATTTCAAGAAATCTGAAAATCATGGCAAAAGAACTGCGAGTCCCCGTAATATGCTGCGCGCAGCTCTCAAGAGGACCCGAATCCCGTACCGACAAACGTCCCATGCTCTCCGACCTGCGCGATTCGGGAGCCATCGAACAGGACGCTGATATTGTAATGTTTCTTTACCGAGATGAATATTATAAGGACGACACTTCAAATCAAAACACCGCAGAGGTCATAATAGCCAAAAACAGACACGGCAGCACGGGAAAGATAGAAATGAACTGGTTTGGACAGTTCACTAAATTCTCAACGCGCTCGGACCAGGAGATCACAAATTATAAATGAATTACACCGAGCTTGTAGAATCAAAATTCGCCGCTATCGTCTCGAAATACGGTATGCTTGACACGACCGCTTCCGTTTTGGCCGCTTTTTCGGGCGGCGCCGATTCGTCCGTCATGCTCTTCGTTCTTGATAAAGAGTGCAGGAAAAGAAACATAAAACTGCTCGCTCTGCATGTCAACCACATGATACGCGGCAAGGAGGCCGAGCGGGACGAGGAGTTTTGCAAAAATTTTGCAAAAAGCCGGAAAATAGAGTTTGAATGCGTTAAAATCGACGTGACGGCTATTCGCGCCGCTCTCGGGATCGGACTTGAAGAGTGCGCCAGAAATTGCAGATACGACGCGTTAAACGATTTTTGCAAAAAGCGCGGTATAGACAAAATAGCGACCGCTCATAACGCCGACGATAATCTTGAGACAATCATTTTCAATCTTGCACGCGGCGCGTCTCTTTCGGGAATATGCGGCATTCCTCCTGTCAGAGAAAACATAATAAGACCGATGCTGCTTTGCTCAAAGGAAGAAATAATAGGCTATGCAAAAGAAAACGGTATCGATTATATTTATGATTCCACAAATGGGGACACCAAATACTCAAGAAACTTTATACGGCACAAAATCATTCCCCTTTTAAAAGAACTTAACAGCTCTCTGACAGACAACGTTTCGCGTTTTTCACAAACGGCGCGCTCCGACGGCGACTATCTTGATAAGATAGCTGAAAAATATCTGCAGGAAAGTGACATAACTGTTTTAAAAGAGCTTGAAGCGCCAATTCTTCACAGAGTTATTTCAATGAAATTTGAACAAAATACAAAGTGTCACCTTGAAGCAAAACACATAGACTCGGTTGCCGACATGATAAAAAAAGGTCATAACAACTCTTCCCTGTCTCTTCCGCAAAAAAAACGCGCCGTCATCCATAATTACAGATTTGTCATAGAAAATAATGCCGCGTCGGAGGAAATTCAAGAGTATTTTATTGATCTTTCGGCCGGAGAGAACCGTATAAGCGCTGACGATTCCGTCATATTGATCCTGACAGACGAGTCAAAAAGCAATATGGACATTTTGTCAAAACAAAACTTTTACAAAATATTTATATATACGGCGCTTGACTTTGATAAAATATATGGTAAACTGTTTGCAAGAAACAGACGCCCGGGTGACGCTTACAGATACAACGGTATGACGCGCACGCTCAAAAAGCTTTTAAACGGTAAAAAGCTTCCGACATCAGAAAGAGCGCGTTTGCCGATCATCTGCGACTCAGGCGGGATCGCGTGGGTGCCGGGCTTTGGAGTTTGTGACAGGCTTGCGCCGGACGCCGACACAAAAAACATATGTCACATGTATTATATGAAGGGCCCCATCAAGTGAAACGTCCCGTTTGCAGCATAAAGCTGTCGATGCCGCACCCTTGATACATTGTTTTATTTTAATCATTTGTTACTTTTAATATTAAATTAAGTTATAAGGAGCGATTCTTCTAAGAAAGGATTTTATCGGATCTATATGAAAACAGGAAATTTCAAATACCTGCTTGTATGGGGGGCGACAATTATCATTTTGCTTATAGCGCTTACCGCCGTCCTCAACAATGTCTATTCTCAAAAGCCTCAATTTGACGATATTGTCGAATACTTTGAAAACATAGGCACAGACAAGCCGAGTGTCAAAAGCTTCTCACTTGACGGAAACAATCTTTTGACGGTCGAGACTACCGACAACAAAACGGTCGAGCTCAGACTTCAAGATCGCGAGGTGTTTTACGACTACTGTTATCCGTTTGTCAGAGAATACAACAAGAATGCAGACGAAAACAATGTCGAAAAAATCGATTATGATCTGCCCGAACCTACTGTAACTCCGTGGTGGGTAGCCTTTCTTCCATATATAATTGTGATAGCGGTCCTTATAATACTGTACTTTGTGTTTTTCTCAAGGAGCGGCTCTCAATCATCAAAGGGCGGAAACAGGATAACCGGATTTGGCAAGTCAAGAGCGAGGATCGCCACTCCGGATGACAAGAAGAGAGTGCTCTTCTCGGACGTCGCAGGAGCCGACGAAGAAAAAGAGGAGCTTGTCGAGATAGTCGATTTTCTTAAAGATCCCGCAAAGTTCACCCGACTCGGCGCCAAAATACCCCACGGAGTGCTTCTTATGGGCCCTCCCGGGACCGGTAAAACTCTGCTTGCAAAAGCGGTCGCCGGAGAGGCGGGAGTCCCGTTCTATTCAATCTCAGGTTCCGACTTTGTCGAAATGTACGTCGGCGTCGGCGCTTCGCGTGTACGCGATCTTTTCGACACAGCAAGAAAAAACCCGGCAAGCATCGTTTTCATAGACGAGATAGACGCGGTGGGACGTCACCGCGGCGCGGGACTTGGGGGCGGACACGACGAACGTGAACAAACGCTTAACCAACTCCTTGTCGAAATGGACGGCTTTTCAGGAAACGACGGAGTCATAGTCATGGCCGCCACAAACCGCCCCGACATACTTGACCCCGCTCTACTGCGTCCCGGACGCTTTGACAGACAAATTACGGTAAATTACCCCGATCTTAGAGGACGCGAGGAGATACTGCGCATTCACGCAAGAAACAAACCGCTTTCTTCCGACGTCGATTTGTCGGTCGTCGCCAAAACAACCGTCGGTTTTACCGGGGCCGATCTTGCAAATCTGCTCAACGAGGCTGCTCTTCTTGCGGCAAGACGCGGAAAATCGCTTGTCGGCATGGATGAAATTGAAGATGCCACCATGAAGATAGTTGTGGGAACGCCGAAAAAATCAATGAAAATGAATGAGCGTGAAAAGCTCAAAACCGCATATCATGAAGCGGGACATGCCATTGTCTCTCATATTCTTCCCACACCCGACCCCGTGCATCAAATTTCAATAATACCCAGCGGCAGAGCGCTCGGATACACCCTCAACCCTCCTCAGGAGGACAAATACAGCGAATACAGAAGCGAGCTTTTTGAAGAGATATCGGTGCTGCTTGCCGGCAGAGCCGCGGAAAGACTTATTTACGACGATTTTACAGGCGGCGCTTCAAACGATATAATGAGAGCAACAAACATAGCCCGCAAAATGATCACCCGTCTCGGCATGAGCGACAAGCTTGGCTCGGTGGTTTACGGTACCGATCAGACCGAGGTCTTCCTTGGCAGGGATTTCTCTCATACCGCCGATTATTCGGACGAGACCGCGCACGCCATAGATTGCGAGATTAAAAATATCATAGACAAGGCGTACGATGTAGCCATGAATATCCTTAAAGAAAACATCGACAAGCTGCATTTTATCGCCAAGTATCTCGTGGCGCATGAGACAATCGAGGAATCGCAGTTCAAGGCAATTATGGATGGTAATCCGACAGTTACGGAGCTTGAGGAAATGGAAAGCGAAAGACTGAGAAGAAACCGCCTTGAAAACGAAGAGGAAGAAAAGCGCATCCGTGAGAGGATCGAGGCTCAAAGACGAGAGGCGGAAGAAAAGGCGAAGGCGCTTGAGGACACTCTTACGGATTTTGACCTGGCAGACGCCCCGGACGGACAAAGCGATAAGATCGCGCCTTCCTCAGACGAAAACAATAACGAAAATGAGAGCAAGGACCGAGATCAAGACCAAGATCAAGATAACGGCAGCACACCTAAAGACAACTGACAATGCGCTGCAAATAACGCGCGCAGCTAAGGGGCTGTAAAAAAACAGCCGAAAAAAAAACGACTGCAAGGCATCCGAAAGGATAGCCAAGCAGTCGTTTTTGTGGT